>JAYEMD010000016.1:0-6453 GCA_034717895.1 Campylobacterota bacterium
AAAGAAAAAGATAGAGCTAGAACTGAGCAGAGCTTTTTTGTACCCATAGAGGAGATAGAGGAAAACGACTATGACCTTAGTATCAATAGATACAAAGAGATAGTATATGAAACAGTTGAGTATGATAAACCAAAAGATATTTTAAATGATCTAAAATCAATAAATAGTAAAATAACAACTGGACTAGAAGAGTTGGAGGGGATGATATGAGTGTACAAATAACAGAAGCAATAAGTAACCTAGATAAAAGACTTAAAAGTTTAAAATCTGCGATAACAAAATATCATAAAAAACTTGGAACAGATGAAGAGGAAGACTATCTTGAACTTATCATAAAAAGGTTTGAAAGTAGTGATGAGACTGCTAAAAAGCTTATGAAAGTTTACCTAAACTATTTAGGTGAAACATCAGAACTACCAGCAAATAAACTTTTTAAAAAAGCACACGAATATAGTTTTATAGATAACGATACTTGGTTTGAGATGAATAATGATAGAAATAAAACAACACATGAATATGATGAAGTTTTTGCTAAAGAATTGGCTGAAAAGGTTATAGATACATACATCATCATAATAGAAAACTTCTATAATAGTATAGTAGAAGACTACCAAGAATAATGATATATCAAATAGAAAAGCAAGTAGCTTTAAAACTAAAAAACTATTTTGAACAGTTCGATTTTATAGATAAAGTAGTAGTATTTGGTTCACGAGCAAGACACGACTGCAATCCAAAAAGTGATATAGATCTTTGTATTTATTCTATAGCTATGAGTGATAGAGAATTTACAAAATTAAAATATGAGATAGATGAACTTCCAATATTATATAAAATAGATGTTGTACATTTTGAAAAAGTAAATGATGCTTTAAAAGAGAATATTTTACGAGATGAGAAGTTACTTTTTGTGAAAAAAGTTAAGTTAGGCGAAGTTATTACTTTTATTAATGGCTTTGCTTTTAAAAGTAAAAATTTTTCAACTAATGGGATACCTATAGTTAGAATAGGTAATTTAGTTAATGATAATATTGATTTAAGTAATGTTGTATATTATCAAGAAGATAATAGTTTTAATAATTATGAAATATTTAAAAATGATATATTAATTGCTATGTCAGGTGCAACCACTGGAAAAATTGCATATAATAATTTATCAGATAAGCTTTATTTGAATCAACGGATTGGAGTTATTAGAGTAAAAGACACTACTATATCTAGTTATATATTTTATTTTTTAAAAACGAATAAAGATAATTTACTATCTTTAGCAAGTGGTTCAGCACAACCAAATTTAAGTGCTAATTTAATAAAAAATATTGAAATACCACTTCCATCATTAGAAAAACAAAAACAGATTGCTAAAACTTTAGATAAAGCACAAGAGCTTATAACTTTACGAAAAAACTCTATCAAAAAACTTGATGAGCTTTCAAAATCTATTTTTATTGACATGTTTGGTGATCCCTTTAAAAATACAAATAAATATAAAACTAAATCAATTAAAGAAATTGGAAAAGTACAAACGGGAAATACACCACCAAGAAAAGATCTTAATAATTATGGTGATTTTATTGAATGGATTAAATCTGATAATATTGATAGAAATAAGTTGTATTTAGATACTGCAAAAGAATATCTATCAGAACAAGGTTATGAAAAAGGAAGAATAGTTCCTACAAAGTCGTTGTTATTTACTTGTATTGCTGGAAGTATGTTAAGTATAGGGAATTTAGCTATTGTAAATAGAGAGGTGGCTTTTAATCAACAAATTAATTCTATTACACCTAATGAAGATAATATATATTATTTATATTTTCTGTTTAAAATGATGAAAAGATATTTTGAAGAAAATTCAACAAAAAGTATGAAAATAATGATTAATAAATCAACATTTGAAGAATTGGTTTTTCCTATTGCTCCAATAGACCTACAAAACAACTTCGCCAAAAAAATAGAAAAAATCCAAGAGCAAAAAGCACTTTATGAAAAAGAGCTTGAAAAGCTACAGTATAACTTTGATGCACTTTTGCAAAAAAGTTTTGAGAGTTAAAAGATATGACACAATTAGATCAAGATTGTTTTATAAGTTTTGAACTTGCTGAAAATGGGTTTCCAGTTTCTGCTATACCAGCATATATAGTTATATCAGATGATGGTAAAACAACTATTACATTTCATCAAAATGAAAGAAATCCTCATTTCCGAGAATTAGAAAAATTTAATTTATATGGTCAAACTGTTAAAAATGAAAAGTTTACTTTTACAGGATGCTATTTTCAACCTATGCCAAATAAATTCTCTAGTAATGCTTTAGCTGTAGAATCCTATAAAATTACAGGTCAAAAATTATATTTAGGAGACTGGATAGAGGATAAAGATTTACAAAATATAGATAAAGCTTATGTTCGGTTTTCATATTTAGAATATTGGATTGATACTTTTGATTTTAACTGGGATGATGATTATAATAGTTTTGAAGTTAAAAACATAAAGAAAAAGATAGAGAGTTTTGATATAGATGAGAATTGTACTTTATCAACAGGATCACAATATAGACAAAAAATAATAGATAATAAAAAACTTATTTTTGATACAGAAAATTTTTTGCATTTAACCTTTAAAAGTAAAATAGAAGTTAAAAAGGTAAAAAGATATATTTTTATTTTAAAAAACTTCTTTAATATAATAATACCAAATGAAAAAATATTTTATGAAGAGATACATTTTTATACTAAAAACAAAAGTTTAGAATTAATAGAAAAACAGTTTCATTATACTGCACAAAAAAGTGATAGTATTTCAATGCATAGCTTTTTATATAATTACCATCCTAACGATATACAAACAGTTTTACAAAAATGGTTTTTATTAGAAAGTAAATATGGGGTTTTGTTTGATACTTTACATACAATTTTAGAAGCTAATAATTATGGTTATATTGAAAGTGAGTTTATAGCACTTGTGCAATGGTTAGAGGGGTTTTGTAGAATAAAATATCCAACTAATAAAGCAGAAGTTGAAAGTTTTAAATTAAGAGTAGATTCTATAGTTGAAGAATTGAAGAATGAAGAAGATAAGAAGTTTATAAAAAATATAACAGAGAACAAACATGAAACACCATTTAAAAAACAGTTAAAAAGTCTTTTTAAGGATAATTCAATTAAAGATTTATTAGAGATAAACTCAGGTGATTTTGATAGATTAATTCAAAAAATTGGTAACTATAGAAATCAGATAACTCACCCTAATGAATCTCAAGAATATGACTTACAGAAGATGATATATCTTAATAGATTTATTAAAAATTTTATATTTATAGTGTTTAGAAATGAATTGGAATTAAATGAACCAAGTTTAGCTTATGATGATATAAAAAGGAATTTGGTTTTTTCTTATCAAATGATGAAAAATAATAATGCAAAAGAAATAGAAGAAAAAGAAGCTGAAAAGGTAATAAATAGTTTAGATTCATTTTTACAAAAAAGCCCCGAAAGTTAGAGATGAAAGGATAAGATGACATGAGTAACTTCTCTTTTTTAAAATATGAGTTTGAGTCACTATCAAACGAAGCCATAAAATCAGAATCAAATGTTATAGATGACCCAGAAGTTTCAGCTATATATGCCAGAAAAGCTTTGGAGAAAACTGTAAAGCTTATTTATAATATTGATGAGTATTTAGATAGTGAGATGACAAAAAAAAGTGACCTTATCACACTTATAAAACATGATGACTTTATAGATATACTCCCAGAGGGTATTGATGATGAGCTTCATTTTATAAGAAAAGTTGGGAACCAAGCGGTTCATGGAAACCATGTTATTACCTCAAAAAACTCCCTTTATGCAAATAAGTGTTTATACAAATTTCAAAAGTGGATGGTGGAAGTATATAGTACCTATGAGGTTGCAGATGATTATGATGTGTTAAATATAGCTTCAACTTCTAAAGATGAAAAAGAGACTTTAGAAGATGCTATAGAAAACACAAAAACAAAAGAGATAGAGGAAGAAAACGAGGCACTTAAAAAAGAGCTAGAGGAATTAAGAGAATTAAAGCAGAAGTTTGAGACTCAGATATCTGCACCTAAGCAAACTAAAAAGTCTCACAAGGTAAATGTAAAAGATATAAGTGAGAAAGAGACACGAGAACAGCTAATTGATATAGAGCTAAAAGAAGCTGGATATGATATATCTAAATTTACAAATGGCGAAGATATTGAGTATAAGCTTACACTAGAAGATGGAACCACTGGATATGCCGATTATGTTATATGGGATGAGGATGGTACACCATTAGCTGTAATTGAAGCTAAAAAAGCATCAAAAGATGTAAATATAGGGAAACATCAAGCCACACTTTATGCTGATGCACTAAGTAAAAAGTTTGATACAGATATATTAGTATTTGTAACAAATGGAAGAGTTATTGAATATACAAATGGACTTTATCCATTTAGGCAGATACACTCGATTTTCCCAAAAGATGAACTAAAAAGAGCTATATTTAAAAAGAAAGCTTTACAAACTAACAAACCCTCAAGTTATGATATAGATGATAAAATCACAGATAGAACATATCAACAAAGAGTTATAAACAGTGTGCTTCAAACATATGAAGCAAATAAATTAAGAGCTTTACTAGTTATGGCAACTGGGACAGGAAAGACAAGGGTAAGTGCAAGTTTAAGTGATGTGCTTATCCGTTCTGGTTGGGTTAGAAAAGTTCTGTTTTTAGCTGATAGGGTAGAGTTGGTAAAACAAGCTAAAAATAACTATAGTGACTATTTAAGTGAAACATGTGTAAATCTTGTAGAGGAGAAAGAGTTAAGTGCAAGGATGCATTTTGGTACTTATGAGACAGTACATAATCTTATCTCCAAAGGTAAATACAACAGTGCATATTTTGACCTGATAATAGTAGATGAAGCACATAGAACCATATATAAAAAATATAAAGCTATCTTTGAATATTTTGATAGTTTTATCCTTGGGCTTACAGCAACTCCTGCAGGGGAAGTACATAGAGACACATATAGATTCTTTGAGACAAACTTTGAAGAACCTACAGATAGCTATGATCTAAAAACAGCTATAAAAGATACTAACCTTATAGATTATGAACCTTATGAGATAGATCTAGGTATTGTTAAAAGAGGTATAAAGTATAAAGAGCTAAGTGAAGATGAAAAAGAGGAGTTTGAGGATAAGTTTGAAGAGTTTGAAGAGATAGATGCTAGTGAGATAAACAAGCGAGTGCTTAACTGGGATACTAATGAAAAAGTACTTGAGTATCTTTACAAACACGGATTGCATATAGATGAAGGCAATAAGCTAGGTAAAACTATCATATTTGCAAAGAACAAACAACATGCAGAGTTTTTAAAAGAGGTGTATGATAAAAGGTATCCAAAACACTCAAATGATGCTCAGATAATCCATAGTGAGATATCTCATGTAAGCTCATTGATAGACAACTTCAAAAATCCAAATAAACAACCACAAATTGCAATAAGTGTTGATATGCTAGATACTGGTATAGATGTGCCTGAGATATTAAACCTTGTGTTTTTTAAACCAATAAAATCAAAGATAAAATTTGATCAAATGATAGGGCGAGGTACTAGACTATGCCCTAATCTTTTAGGTGAAGGAAAAAATAAAGAGAAGTTTTATATATTTGACTTTTGCCAAAACTTCACTTACTTTGATATCAAGCCAAAAGGTAAACCGTCATCTAATACGAACTCACTTAGGGAGAGATTGTTTTTAAAGAAAGTAAGTTTACTAAAAAATTTAAAAGAGGGTGATTTTAAAAAAAGACTTTACAGTGATGTAAAAACCAAGATCGATACACTTGATACTAAAGCTTACAATCTAAAAAAACATAGACATATAATACAAGAGGTACAAAGTGCAGATCTAAATTATATAACAGATAAACTCTATAGCGATATAAAAACAATAGCAGAGTATATAGAAAACGATGATCCCTCTTATATGCAGCAGTATGAATTACTTGTATTAAATACACAAGAAGCAGTCATAAATAAAAAAGGTGCTGATAAATATAAAGATGAGATAAAACAAAGGGCTTTTAATTTACGAGCGAAAGCTAAAAAGGTAAATGCAGTAAAGGTAAAGCTTGATACTATTGAGTCTATACTTGATGGGAATATTTCACTAGATAGTATAGAGGATTTAGAGCTAGTAAAAGTGGAACTAAAATCTTTAGCAAATTTATCAAATAATGAGAAGATAGATCCCGTTAAAACAACATTTGTCGATAAGATAGAAAATGTTAAAAAACTATCAAGTAAAAAGTTATAATGTCCCCACAAAAACAAACCACTTAGTTTAATATTCTTATTCCAAAAGTTAGAATAAAATATAAAATAAGTAAAAAATAGGGATAAATAAGATGAGTACAAAAAGAAAAACATATAGTGCA
>JAYEMD010000017.1:0-25732 GCA_034717895.1 Campylobacterota bacterium
CTCCAGTTGTCAAAGATAGCTTAACGAAAAGCCAAACTTCATAGTTATTTTGTTTTGACATATCTAGTAATTTATTTACCTCTTCAATAGTCAAGTATCTTTCTCGTTTATTATCAACTTTTACTCCATCAACTGAACTTGCAGGATTTAAACCTTTAAAAAATTGTTTTTTTATTGAGTACTTAAATATAGTAGATATTAAAAAAATAAGATGATTTACAGTACTTGGAGCAAAAGTTTTTTGATATTGTTGCTGGAGTTTTTCAACATCCTCTATAGTAATATTACTTGCAACCTTACCTCCTAAATATTTTTTAATATGATTTGTATATCTAGCTTTCTCTTTATTTACATCTTTTACTCTAGTTGCTTTATATTCAAAATATTTTTCAGCCATAGTATCAAAATACAATAGTTCTTTTTTTCTTGCAATATGTGGTAAATCTTCGCCTAATCTAATTTTAGTAATAATTTCATCTCTGACTTTTTTACAATATTCAGCTCTTATACCTTCTTTATGTGTACCTATTTTTTTCTGTCTTTCTTTACCATCTTCATCTACATAACGAATAATGTACACTTTATCTATTACTTTATTTGAATCTGATATAATCTCTTTATAAAATATACCAGCATGTTTTGTTGGTGTTCTTTTTGTTGATGTTTTCATTAAATACCTTTATCGGACTTTATGAACTTTAATAAAAAGAGTCCGTTTATAGTCCGAGTGATTTGAAATAATTTAGTTGAATCGGACTAGATTTGGAAAGATTATAACATAATAAAACCCTTATTTCAAGGGGAATTGATAAAATTTTAATAAATATGAAAAGGATAAAAATGGAATGTGAAATGCCGCAGATAAACAGCAATAAGGATGAGATAAGAGCTATATTTGAAGATACAAAAACTATAGCTATTATAGGGTGTTCTCCGAAGCCTGAGAAAGACAGTAATCGTGTTGCCGTATATTTGCAAAATGCTGGATTCAGGGTGATACCCGTATATCCCAAAGAGGATGTGATACTTGGGGAGAAGGTGTATAGAAGTTTAAGTGATATACCAAGTGATATTAAAGTGGATATGGTGGATATATTTAGAAAGCCCGAGGTGATTGCGGAAGTTGTTGAGGAAGCTTTAAAAAGAGATGATGTAAAGTGTATCTGGACACAGCTTGGGCTTGTACACAACGAGGCGGCTAAAAAAGCTAAAGAGAGCGGTCTTAAAGTTGTACAGAGTCATTGTACTAAGATAGAGCATGCTGCTTTATTCTAATAGACTTATATAGTACAAGTGGGATTGCTTTGCAGCTTTAGTGCTGCAACTGTTCCTTTTGTACCGTCTGTTCTGTTTTTTAGACTGATTGCTGCTCCCAGGGTATCTGCTGCAGTTTTTGCCAAGAAAAGACCAAGCCCTGCACCTTTTTCATTGCCTACTCTTTTAAAAGGGGCAAAAAGGTCTATCTCCTCATCGCAGCCTATACCCTCATCTATCACCTCTATTGTTATCGAGTGTTCGTTCGGTATTGTTTTTATAAGTACCTTTTTACCTTTTGGGGTAAATTTTATGGCATTTTGTACAAAGTTTTGTATTATTTGCGTTAGAAGCGTAGGCTGTATGATCGTGATAAATTGATCTATATCACTTTGAAAAATAAGATTTATATTTTTTTCATTTGCTATAAGTTTAAAGTTTGAGGTTCTTTCTTCCAAATAGTGTACAATATCAAGCTCAACGGGCTTTTCAAATTGAGCCCCCTCTTGTCTACCCATATCTAAAATAGAGCTTATCATCAGGTTCATGCCGTCAATCTCCTCAAGGTGCAGTTTTAACACCTCAATATATTTTTCCCTCTCCCTTTTCTTTGCCAAGGTTACCTGACTTTTTAGTTTCATAACAGCCAAAGGGGTTTTAAGCTCATGTGCGGCACCTATAAAAAGCTCTTTTTGGTACTTTACATAGCTTTCAATTCTTGTTGTTAGCGTATTTATGGAGTTTGCCAAAGGTTCAAACTCTATTGGCAGTTTGTTTGTATCTATTTGGGTAAGTGAATTTTCATCCATATGGGAAAGTTTTCTTGTCATTTTTATAATTGGGCTGAGAAGTGTTTTTGACATGGTAAGAGCATAGATTATGATCATAATCAAACCCCCTATACCTAAAAACATAAGGTTTCCGAATATTTTGTTTAACATTTTATGTGAATTGTTTATATTTCTTGTAAGTTTTATATATTGGTGTTTTGATTTGTCAACGGGATAGAGCAGTTCTATATAGTGGTTTTTTTCTTTATTGAATTTTCTTAAACTTATACGTTTCATTTGATGATCCGTAACCATCTCTACGGTTGTATTTTCGTTTAGCAGTACTCTTAGGTTTTCATTTTTTTGATTTGAGGTGTGGATACTTTTTACCAAGAGTTTTGCATCTCTTAGCATCTCATCGGATATCTCCTCATATACGGTTGCTTTTGTAAAACCGTAAAAGATAAGAGATAATACGACAATAAAAAAGGTAGTAGCAAGGATAAGCTTTTTGGAAAACTCTCTGTATATACTACCTTTTTTCATAAAAGTCCTTTTCTACTCTGCTGATTCTTCTTTTGGTGGATAACAGAATCTGTACCCTCTTCTTCTTATTGTTTCAATAGTTGCGATACCTAAAGGCTTATCCATTTTTTGTCTGATCTGATTGATAGCTACTTCAATAACATTTGGAGTAACTAACTCAGGCTCTTCCCAGATAGCGTCCAGTAATTGCTCTTTTGATACGATTTGATCTCTGTGTCTTGCCAAGTGTGTTAAAACTTCAAAAGGTTTACCTTTTAGTTCTATATCGTTACCGTCGTACATGATCTTCTCTTCGTCCGGGTTGATAGCCAGGTCATCTATTTTGATGATGTTTGTTCCGCCGAATCTTAATCTGCACTCGATTCTTGCCAGTAGTATATCAAAATCAAACGGCTTTTTAATATAGTCGTCTGCTCCTGTTTTAAGTGCTTTTATCTCACTGTCTTTATCATCTCTTGCACTTACGATAACTACCGCTGTTCTACCGCTTCTGTTTTTTACAATTTTTGTTAATTCTAATCCATCACCGTCAGGAAGCATCCAGTCTGTTAGTACTAAGTCATAATTTCTAATCTCTATAAAGTACTCAGCATCTTTAAAGTTTTCTGCTATATCAACTTGGTATCCAAAGTCCTGTAGTCCCTCTTGAAGTGTTCTGTTTAATGTACTTTCATCTTCTACAATTAAAATTCTCATTTATATTTGCCTTTGTATTTATGAATTTTAAACTTAATTTTTCTTTAAGTCTATTTTTAAAGGTGGGATTATATCATAAATTTTTACAAATTTAAAGAGTTTTTAAGCTAAATTCTAAAATTTACCCTTTTTAAATATCAATTAGTCTTGTATTAGATTGTTTTAGGTATAATCACAGTGAAAAAACTCAAAGGTTAACAATTATGAAGAAAACAATTATAAGTCTTGTTGCATCAATTGCAATAACAAGCACAACCTTAAGCGCACAAGATAAGGTATATGCAGTAGTGAACGGTTCTAATATTACCTCTAGTGATATTGCAGTTGCAATAAGAGACCCGAGAATACAATTTCAAACTTTACCTTCGGCACAACAAAAACAGATAATCGAGGGAGTAATAGAGCAAAAACTGTTATCTCAGGAAGCTATGAAGTCAAATATTGTAAAAACAAAAGAGTATAAAAACGAGCTTGCAAAGTTAAAAGAGATGGTGGCTTATCAATTATGGATGAGGGATCTTAGCAAAGATATTAAAGTGTCGCAAAAAGATCTAAAATCGTTTTTTGATAAGAACAGATCAAAATTTAAAAAGCCTGAACAATTTAAAGCAAGTCATATCTTGGTTAAAACTCAAAAAGAGGCGGAAGATATAATAAAAACTTTAAAAGGTTCAAAAGATCTTAAATCAAAATTTTCAGACCTTGCAAAAGCAAAATCTGTCGGACCGTCTAGTTCAAACGGCGGTGAGCTTGGATGGTTCGGTGAAGGGCAGATGGTACCTGAGTTTACGGCATCTGTAAAAAGTTTGTCAAAAGGTGATATTACAAACAAGCCCGTAAAAACACAGTTTGGTTTTCATGTTATATATTTAGATGATAAGAAAGCCGTATCTTCTGCTTCATTTGAGAGTGTGAAGGCTACTATTCAGCAGCAACTGACACAAAAAAAGTTTTTTGATATGGTAAAAGAAAAAGCAGTAAAATTAAAAGAAAAAGCAAAAATAGAATATAAATAGAGGGAGAGTTTAAATGGCGGTAATGGACGTAGTAAAACCTGGTGTACTAACAGGTAGCGAAACAAAAAGATTATTTGATTATGCAAAAGCAAACAAGTTTGCGATACCTGCAGTTAACATAGTAAATACGGAATCTATAAACGGGGTACTAGAAGCGGCTGCTTTGGTAAATTCACCGGTAATCTTACAATTTAGCAACGGTGGTTCAACATTTTTTGCGGGGAAAGGTTGTAAAGCACCAAACGCCTCGGCATTAGGTGCAATAAGCGGTGCTAAACATATACATATGATGGCTGAAGCTTACGGTGTAGCCGTTGTACTTCATACAGACCATGCGGCAAGAAAGCTGTTACCCTGGATAGATACACTTCTTGAAGCAAGCGAGGAACACTTTAAGGAAACGGGAAGACCCCTATACAGCTCACATATGCTTGATCTAAGCGAGGAGCCTATAGAGGAAAATATAGGAACTTGTGTCGAGTATTTTAAGAAGATGTCTAAGCTTGATATGATGATAGAGATAGAGCTTGGTATCACAGGCGGTGAGGAGGACGGTGTAGATAACACGGATATAGACAATGCACTTTTATACACTCAGCCTGAAGAGGTGAATTATGCTTATGAACAACTAAATGCAGTTGGTCCAAACTTTACTATTGCCGCATCCTTTGGAAATGTTCACGGGGTATATAAACCGGGAAATGTTGTACTTACTCCTAAGATCCTGGATAACTCACAAAAGTTTATTGAGCAGAAACACTCACTAAGGGCAAAACCTGTTAACTTCGTATTTCACGGAGGAAGCGGATCAACTTTAGAAGAGATAAGGGAAGCTATAGATTACGGTGTAATCAAGATGAACATCGATACGGATACTCAGTGGGCATTCTGGGACGGGGTAAGAGGTTTTGAAGCTGAGAAACACGACTACCTACAAGGTCAGATAGGTAACCCGGAGGGGGAGGATAAACCAAATAAAAAATACTATGATCCTAGAGTTTGGTTAAGAGCAGGTCAACAATCTTTAATAAAAAGATTAGAGGTTGCATACAGTGATCTTAACTGTATAGATAAAAACTGATATTTTTATATTTGGAACTATTATTTATTCTAATAGTTCCAAAGCCTCGTCAAACTCCTATTTATCCACAAGCTCTTTAAATTTTCAAACAGTTCATTATCATCTTTTGTTAATTTGTATTTGATTTTTCATCATCTACAATAAGTATATTTTGTGTAGGTTCCCATATATTCCCTTAAAAATAAAAATTTTACAATAACTGTTTTTATATAAGAAAATAATTTTGCATTTAAATAGTGAGAAAGTAGTGATATTATTTTATAACGGGGAGATTATTGTTCCTCTCCTAGTTTTTTAAAATCACCCAGATCACCGTCATAATATTGTATACAGCCATCCTCTATAGTATAATACCAACCGTGAAGCTGTAAGGTACCCTCTTTTACTTTTCTATAAACTTCCGGATATGTGAGTAGATTTTCAAGCTGATGCTTAATAGATGTTTTTTCCGTTGTTCTTAGGATCTCTTGTTTGTTGTTTTTATCTTTTATAGTTAACAGTGTCTGCTCTTTTGCCTTGGCTCCAAGCTCTAACCACTTTCTAACATGTACAAGATGCTCCTCCTGACTTAGATCCTCATATAAAGAAGCACAGGCTCCGCAATGGCTGTGTCCGCAAACTATAATATCTTTTACCCCAAGAACACTTACTGCAAACTCAATAGCGGCACTGCTTCCGTGAAAGTCGTTGTCGTGTTTGTAGGGGGGTACAAAATTTCCGATGTTTCTAAGAATAAACATATCTCCGGGCTTGGTATCTACTATAAGATCAGGTACAACCCTGCTGTCACTGCACCCTATAAATAGTACTTGAGGTTTTTGACCATACTCCACTAGATGATCAAATTTACCCTCTAGTTTACGAAAATGGGAATCTTTGAATTTTTTGTTACCTTTTATAAGTTTATTGATCATGTTCAAGTCCTTTGTTGTTTGAAGTGTCTAACTATGATTTACTTTTTTGTTATTATACAATTAAATTAATATTTTTCACCTTTGTATATAGAAAATATTTTCTTTTTATTTATTATTAACTTAAATATGATAAAATAAGCAAAATAAAACTAAAAGGGGTAGAGAATGAAAGCTACATACATTTCTAAAAATTTCATTTTTAAAAGTACCAATCTACTCCTGCTGCACTTAAACTCGTAAATATTAAACAATTATCAAGAATACAGTTGAATTATAAAATTCCCAACATTACTATATAAAATATAACAAGGTTACAAAATGAGAAACGATAAAAACATTATAATATTTGATACTACATTAAGAGACGGTGAGCAAAGTCCGGGTGCTTCTATGAATACGGCTGAGAAGATACAGATAGCTCAACAATTGGAAAAATTAAAAGTAGATATAATTGAAGCAGGTTTTGCAGCAGCAAGTCCGGGAGACTTTGATGCTATATCGCAAATTGCATCAACCGTTAAAAACAGTACGGTATGTTCATTGGCAAGAGCAATTGACAAAGATATAAAAGCAGCAGGTGATGCAATAGAGGATGCAAACAAAAAAAGGATACACACATTTATAGCAACCTCACCTATCCATATGCAATATAAATTAAAAATGACTCCAGATGAAGTTATCAAAAGAGCGGTACACGCCGTAGAGTATGCAAAAACATTTGTAGATGACGTGGAGTTCAGTTTTGAAGATGCAGGGAGAAGTGATATATCTTTTATGAAAGAGTTATCAGATGCTATTATTGAAGCGGGTGTAAAAACTATAAATTTACCCGATACCGTAGGATACAGAATGCCAAGTGAGATAAGCCATATGGTACGGCAGATAGTAACTCATGTAAACGATAAAGCTATCATCTCTTTACACAACCACAACGACTTGGGCTTAGCAGTTGCCAACACTTTGGCTGGAATAACTGCAGGAGCCAGACAGGTTGAGTGTACTATAAACGGCTTGGGGGAGAGAGCAGGAAATGCCGCTATGGAAGAGATAGTTATGGCATTGAAAACCAGACAAGATCTATTTGAGGGTTATACTACGAATATAGATACAAAAGAGATCTATAGAGCATCCAAGATGGTTGCAACTATTACGGGGATAGAACCACAGCCAAATAAAGCAATCGTGGGTAAAAATGCTTTTGCACATGAAAGCGGCATCCATCAAGACGGTGTATTAAAACACCAGGAAACATACGAGATAATGAGACCCGAAGATATAGGGATAGAGAAAAACAACTCTATTGTTTTAGGTAAACACTCCGGACGTGCCGCATTTAAGGACAAGTTGTCTCAGTTAGGTTTTGAAACAATTTCCGATGAAGAGATGAACACAGCATTTGAAAGATTTAAGTTATTATGTGACAAGAAAAAAGATATTATGGATGATGATATCAGGATGATAGTTACCGATGAGAAGTTAAATCACAACAAAACTTATGAGATCTTGGCAGTTCAGATCTCTGATTGTTCCCAGGGTGTTCCAAGTGCCGTTGTAAAGATAAAGCACAATGAGCAGATCATCACGGACGCAGGTATAGGAGATGGTGCTATGGATGCTATTTTTAAAACAATAGACAGAATAACAGGCTTTACGGGAACTTTGCTTGACTATAACGTAAAAGCCGTAACCGAAGGTAAAGATGCGTTGGCAAAAGTTACTTGTAAAGTTACTTTCAACGATGACAATCCGCCTATGATAGGACACGGTTTAAGCTTAGATACTATGATAGCAAGTGCAAGAGCTTATACGGGGGCATTAAACAGCTACTTATCTATGAAAGATATGTTAAATAAAGAGCAGTCTCACCAAGTATAGATAGCTAAATACCACTGCATCGTCCGTTATCATTATCTTTAGAGGTGCCCTTTATAATAATATCGGGCTTTTTTTATAATATAACTCAAGAGCTTCCCTACCGTCGGAAGCTTCATAGAGATATTTAAATATCAGATCCAACGATACTTTAATACTTTAGGGCAGCTCTAAATTACATATATAACTTTTTTGTAACCTTATACAACATAATTAATTTATCGTATTTTTAACTTAAAGGCAGCTCAATAAAAAACCTTACCCCCTCATTTGTATTGTTAGCATATAAAGAGCCGCTTAGTTGTTTATCTATTATCTCTTTTGACATATACAAACCAAGCCCTTTTCCCTGAGTTTTATGTTTGGTCGTAAAATAGGGATCAAATATTTGATCTATTATATCCAGCTCAACACCGCCACCGTTATCTTCTATTGTGATAATAATTTTTTGATCGTTATTGACACAATCTACTTTTATATAAGGATTGTTCACTTCTCTTTCTATTAGTATATCTTTTGCATTATAGATAATATTTAGTAGTGCCTGTGATAATTCAGAAGAAATTGTATTTATAAATATTGGGTTTGTATCATCAAAATCAATTATAACAGATATTTTATTTTCATCAAGAAGAGCTTTTACGATATATATAGTATTTTTTAATCTTTCAAAAATATTTACCTGTGTTTGTATATTTTCTTCCTCCGTGTAATCTCTAAAGGTATCTATTGTGCTTGAAAGGAACTGAGTACTGTTTACTATCTGATCAATTAAATTTATAAATTCATCATCCCCTAACAGTCCAAGCTCTTTTTGTACTTTCATCCCGCTTGCTGCCGTGCTTATCACACTTAGCGGCTGTCTCCATTGATGTGCTATATTGCCTATAAGTTCGCCCATCTGCGAACTTTTTGCCTGATCTAAGATCTGCTTTTCTTTTTGTGCATTACCTTTAAAAAGATCTAATATCTCAAGATTTGCGTTTATTCTCGTACTCATCTCAAGGAGCGTAAAGGGTTTATGTATAAAATCATTTGCACCGTATTTTATAAACTTGATAGGGATATCATGTTCATCATCTATAGTCATAACAATTATCCCCAACTCATCTTTGTCATATTTTTCACGGATCCTTATAGTAAGTTCCATACCGTCCATTTGGGGCATATTATAGTCTGTTAGGACAAGAGAGAAATCAATTCCGCTGTTTTCAATAATATCAAGTGCTTCAAGACCGTTCATTGCGGTTGTTATATTTAATTTCATCGCTTCTAAAACACGTTTTGCTTTTTCAAGCTGTAAAGATGAATCATCTACAATTAAAATATTTACATCATGGTTTTTTATAAATCTTGATAAAGTTTTTACGGCATGTGCAATACTTTTAGATGATCTTTTTTGGATAAATTCTATAATTGGAAGCTGTATATATTTATCTTGTGTAGTTGGCGAGTCATCTCCCGTTATAACCATTGTGGGGATATTTTTCTTTAAGGCAAACTCAACAACGGCACCATCTTTTACGTCCGGAATAAAAATATCTATCAATGCCATATCTATATCATTGGAAAGTATGTGTTTTATAGAATCTTTATATGAATTTGCCGTTAAAAGCCTTATATCATTTAATTGCTTATGGATCTCATCTTCCAATTTCTTTAAAATCACAATATCATCATCAACTATAAGTATAGTCTTCATATAAACTCCGAGTATTTATCTTAAATAAATGTTATTTTTAAATTATTATGTTATGATATTAACTAAATTTTAATAAAATAAAGGTAAGAGTATTATATATGGCTCACCCGGAAGAAAATCTTGTTTTCCTTTATCACGCTGAAAGTGTTGACCTATTAGACGAGATGGAATCATCACTGCTTTATATTCAGCAACATGGCTTCAATAAAGAGCATATCAATACTATATTTAGAGCTGCACATACTATAAAAGGCGGTGCTGCAACCTTTGGATATGACACCCTTGTAGATTTTTCCCATACCGCTGAAAACCTACTGGATGATATTAGAAGTGAAAAGAAAAAGATCAATAATGATCTTATTACCTTTTTACTAAAACTCAAAGATCATTTTAATGATATGATTGAATCGATCATACAAAATGATTGTGAAGAGAAATATGATCCTGAGATATTAAAAATAACGGAAGAGTATAAAGAATATCTAAAAAACTATAATAACACACAGGATGAAGCGAAAAAAAGAGAGCCCCTTAAAATTTCAGAAGAGCCAAAAGAGGAAGAAACCGCATCAAAACATACAAAAGTGCAATCTAGCCTTTTAAAAATCGAATCAAAAAAAATAGATACTATTATTAATCTTTTAGGTGAGATGGTTATTACTACAGCAGGTGTTATGGAACACTCTAAAAGGATAAATGACAAACCGTTAAAAGACAGCGTTGATAACCTTTATAAGATACTTGAGGAACTAAGAGAAGCATCTATGAAAAGCAGGATGATACCCATTGCGGATACTTTTAAAAAGTTTCAAAGAATAGTAAGGGATATAAGTCTTGTACTTGATAAGAATATTGATCTGCATATTGAAGGGGCAGATACGGAACTTGACAGAATTATCATAGAAAAGATTTCAGATCCTTTAATGCATCTAATAAGAAACGCCGTAGATCACGGTATAGAAACAATAGAGGAGAGAGAAAAGAAAAACAAATCTTCAGTTGCAAATATAACATTAAGTGCTTCCCATGAAACAGGAAATATTGTTATAAAAGTAAGTGATGACGGTAGAGGGCTTGACCCGAAAAAGCTTTTTGAAAAAGCTGTTGAGAAAGATTTAGTTTCAAAAGATGATCAACTATCGGAAGATGAAATCTTTAATCTTATTATGCATCCGGGTTTCTCCACAGCCTCACTTGTAACAGACCTTTCAGGAAGAGGGGTGGGTATGGATGTGGTAAAAAAGAACATCGAACATCTAGGTGGAAATATCGAGATAAGTTCTAAAAAAGACAAAGGGATGACAGTAACCATAAAACTACGTCTTACCTTAGCTATTATTGACGGATTTATGATCAAGTTGGATAATGACACCTATATTATACCCTTGGAGATGATACTTGAGTGTAAGGAACTTAATAGGGCATATGAAAAAAGTGTCAAACAAGATAACTTTATAAATTTAAGAGATCATGTTCTACCCGTACTTGATCTAAAAGAGTTTTTTGGTTATAAGAAAAGAGCTGCAAAGGAAAATAAAAAACGAAATATAGTAGTAGTATCTTTTGGTATATTAAAAATCGGATTGATTGTAGATGAACTTTTAGGTGAATTTCAAACAGTTATTAAACCAATGAGCAAAGTATTTAAGAACCTTAAAGGGATAAGCGGTGCCACGATTCTCGGTAACGGTACGGTAACCCCAATACTTGATATACCCGTACTATTAGAATATGCTAATGAAAAATACAAATAAAATTCAACAAAGGAGTTTATATGACAAAGTTTATCAACAGTAAAATATCATACAAGATAATGTCGGCTGTTTTTATTCTACTGACAATCAGCAGTCTGCTGGCAATATACGCAAATACCCAAAATACGGGACAAAAGTTTATCAATACGGCAAAAGAGAATGTACAAATGTTAAATGAGTCTATATTTATTGCACTAAAAACAGGTATGAGTTCAGGTGACAGAGAACTTATAAAAAAAGTAAAAGAGGATACTCAAAATATTAAAGGTGTTGTAGATTTAACTGTTTTTAGAAGCCCGGCGCTAGAGGCTCTTTACGGCAAGCTAAATAAAGAACTTCCCGATAGTTCCGTTAAAGAATCTTTTCAATCAAAAAAAACAATCACTTTGGAACAAGAGACCCGGAAACACACTTTAAGAATGATAAAACCTATGATAGCAACTTCCGAGTGTATCACCTGTCACAGCAATCAAAAAGAGGGTGATATAATAGGTATCATTGATCTTTCATACTCTTTAGATGAATCTGATGTAAAATTAAGCTCTTTAACTTTAAGCAACTTTATACTTGCAACGGTATTTGGATGGGTAACTATAGCTATACTGTTCTACTTTATAAAAAGGTTGACAAAACCGATAGATGAACTTAAAAAAGGGTTTGACAAGCTTATAAACAATGAAAACTCACAATATGAAAATATAAACGTCTCTTCAACCGATGAACTGGGTGAGGTATCACATATATACAATGATTATATGAAAACATTGAATGAAGGGTTACAACAAGATAATAAATTTATCAATGAGGTAAAAACTTTCCTTGAAAAACTTCAAAGCGGCCATTTTGATATAAACCTTACAGAGACTCCAAATAATAAATCTTTACAGGAGATGCAATCGCTTCTTAACAATCTAAGCTCTAGTTTAAATACAACATTTAAGGATATGAGCCAAGTATATACCGATCTTTCAAACGGAAGTTTCGAGGTTCTGTACACCAAAGAAGCAACAGGTGAATTCGATACCCTTAAAAAAGCAACAAATACTTTAAGTGACGAACTCTCTTCAATCCTTGAGGGGATCAATGATATTGTAGAATCGGCAATTAACGGTCAGTTTGACAATAAGATAGATGATTCCAAATACAATGGCGATATGAGAGCGATTGCACAGGGACTTAACAATGTTGTTGAGTTATTCGGCGGTACATTGGCAGATATCAATAATACAATGAGTCAGATAGCTACAGGGGATTTGACCGTTAGACTGGAAAAAGACTATAAAGGGGACTACCTGCTTCTTAAAAACTCTATCAATACCGCCGTTTCCAAACTTGAGGATGTTATCTCAAATGCAAATGAGATATCAAAAGAGGTAACAGAGGGGATAAACCTGGTAAGCTCCACATCCAAAGAGATATCAAAATCTTCACTTAGACAATCAAACAGCCTGGAGGAAACAGCGGTTTCCGTTGAAGAGATAGCAGGAAACATCAACCTAAATACAAACAATACAAAACATACTTCCGAAATAGCGGCACAAGCATCACATATAGCACTTGAAGGTTCAAAAGCTGTACATAACACCGCTGATCTTATGGATAGTGTTGCTCAAAAAATCGAAGAGATAGAAGATATTGCATATCAAACAAACCTTCTTGCACTAAATGCTGCAATTGAAGCAGCAAGAGCGGGTGAACACGGTAGAGGATTTGCCGTTGTTGCCGTAGAGGTAAGAAAACTAGCGGAAGTTTCACAAACAGTAGCAAGCGAGATCGGTGAGATATCAAAAACAAGTGTTGTGGAGAGTAGAAAAGCGGGAGATCTTATCAACGAAATAGTTCCGGGAACTCAAAAAACAACAGCATTGATTGAAGAGATCTCAACGGCATCCGAGGAGCAGGATGTTGGTATCAAACAGATACATGATGCTATGGTAAGTCTTGATTCTGTTGCTCACGATAACGCAAAAGCAAGTGAACAATTGGCAAACAGTAGCGGAGTTATGTTGTCTCAAGCTAAAAGACTTTCCAAAATGATAAGTTACTTTAAAGTAAAGGGTTCAAGTAAACAAAAAGATGAACTTGATATAGATTTAGATGATGAGTTAGATGATTTACAAACTGAAATAATAGCCGCAGACTCCGGTAAAAAATCTAATTGGACAAACTTTTAAGGGATAATATGACCCAGATACAATTTCTGACCTTTAATATAGGATCTGAACTTTTTGCACTTGAGGTTTTAAAGGTCAAAGAGATCATACCAATAGGAACAATAACCGCTATACCTCTTATGCAGCCTTTTATTAAAGGTGTTATGAATATAAGAGGTAATATCGTACCTATTATAGATATGAATAAAAGACTTGAGCTTGATTTGGATATGAATTCTAAAAAAGAATCTATTATAATCTTGTCGTTGGAATATGAAGATGAACATCACCATATCGGTTTTATAGTCAGTAAAGTTGATAAGGTTTTTACAAAAGAGAGTTTAGATCTTGAATCTACACCCCTATTCGGCTCAAAAGTTAAAAAGATATTTATTAAAAATATCGCAAAAGTCGATGAGCAATTTATAACTATCTTAGATATAGAGAGAATACTTGACTTTGATGAGCTTTCACAAACCACTCAAACCATAAAAGAATAATATGAAAAACAATACCCAATATAATAAGCATGATATATACTATAATGAACTTCTTAATCTAATATCGGGAGATATGAATATCTCTAGTCAGTATGTTATATTTGAAACATCGGAAGGGGAATATTACGGTGTCAACGTGGCTAAAGTTGAAGAACTTATACAAAATAAAAATATCGATATTATAAAAAGCAGTAATAGTGAGATGCTTACTAAAGGTGTTGCAAAGATTCGCGATAATATGACCGTACTTCTTAATTTTGATGACTGGATAGGCTCCCCTGTAAAAGATGAGAAAGAGCTGAAGATTATAATTTTGTGTAGATACTCAAGTGCAAGACTCGGTCTTATTGTAAAAAGGGTAATCGGTATCCAAAGGATACAGCTTGATTCACTTTTTGAAGGTACGCAAAGAGATGAAAAGATTGCATATGCCGTTGAAATTAGTGTGGGCGGTGAAAAAAAGATGTGTAATATCTTTGATTTTGACCAAATAAGCATGGATATATATCCAAATATATTAAATATGAATGAAACTTTAGTTGATGATATGCAGATCCAAACCAATCAAGTAACTAATAAAACTCTACTTGTAGCAGAAGACAGTAAATTGATACAAAATCAAATAAAAAAACTTCTTAATAAAATGAATCTAAAATACCATATTTTCGATAACGGCAAACTTCTTTTAGAGTATCTTTCTTCAAGTAATATTGAAGATACCGCTTTAATAATAACAGATATAGAGATGCCCGTAATGGACGGTATAGAGCTTATTGAACAGATAAAACAAAATCGTAAATATGATCAAATCCCTTTAATTGCACATACAAATATGTCAAACAGTGTAATCTCTACAAATATTATGGAACACGGTGTTTTGGATATAGTTGATAAACTAGATATGACCGGTTTTAAAGAAGCGGTCGAAAAGTATTGTAGATGAAAGAGCTTGTAAAATTAAACGATAAAGAGTTCTTGGAACTAAAAAAAATAATCTATGAAGAATCAGGTATACATACAAAAGATGATCAAAGGGTAAACTTAGAGTATAAACTAACTTCCGTGCTAAAAGAATACGGAATAAAATCATTTAAAGAGTATCATAAGATTTTAGCCAAAGATAAAGGGAAGATACAAACTCTTATAAATGTTGTTACCACAAATGAAACATACTTTTTCAGAGAAACAAAACACTTTGACTTTCTAAAAGATGTGATTCTTCCAAATATAAAATACGATACTTTCAGATGCTGGAGTGCTGCTGGATCTAACGGTGCTGAAGCGTATAGTATAGCGATGCATATACAATCCAATATCAGCAGCTATAAAAATTACGAGATAGTTGCAAGTGATATTAACGACCATGTATTAAAATATGCCGGGAACGGGATCTATTCCCTAAAATTTTCAAAAAGAATACCAAAAAAATATTTACAGAAATTCTGTCAAAAAGGACAAAATGAGTTTGAAGGCTCTTTTAAAGTAGATGACAAGATACAAAAAAAAGTAAAATTCCATCATATTAACCTTATGAAACCGATTGATTCCAAGATAGAGAATTTTGATCTTATTTTTTTAAGAAATATGATAATCTATTTTGAAGATAAAGATAAAAAAACAATCGTTGAGAATGTACTGAAAAAACTAAAACCGGGTGGTTATTTGTTTATGGGGCACAGTGAATCATTAGAAAGGATCACAAATAAGGTAAAACAGATATCTCCTAGTATCTACAAAAAAACAAATATAAATAAAAATCTACACAATATAAAAAAGAACTGGCATAATAAAACCACACAAAAAGTAGTTGCTTTTGGAAGTTCAATGGGTGGACTTACGGTAATAGAAAGTATCTTACCTCAACTAAAAGAAAACTCCCCTCCAGTGCTTATAGCTCAACACCTAAGCAGAGACCTTCTTCATTCAATCATTGCAAAACTGTTAAAAAAATGTGTAGTAGAGTTAAAAGTTGCGAAACATGATGAACAACTAGAACCGGGTACGGTATACTTCGCACCCTACGACAAACACCTAAAGATAAAAAGAATATCTTCGGGTATCTACAAAACAATACTAAGTGATGAACAAAAAATAGCAAACCATAAACCGAGCATAGATGTACTTTTTAACTCACTGGCAACAGAAGCTAAAATACACGGTATCGCTTTTATACTTACGGGTATGGGAAACGACGGGGTAAAAGGGATAGAAAATATAAAAAAAGCAGGCGGTAAAACATACGCCCAGGACGAAGAGAGCTGTGAGATCTTTGGTATGGCTAAACTGGCAATCGACAGAGGGTATATAGATATGGTGGTAAAACCGGATCATATAGTTAATAAAATTGAATAAAGAATATGATACAATAGTAAAATACAAAAAAAGAGATATAAAATGGATAAATTAAAAGAACTTAGTAAATTAACAAAAGAGTTGTCAGTTCTTTATGTGGAGGATTCAAAAAGTCTTCTAAAGCAGATGGATCAATATTTAAGTAAGCTTTTTAAAAATGTATATAAAGCATCTGACGGTCATGATGGACTAAATAAATATAAAAAACATATCCCTGATATTGTACTAACCGATCTTAAGATCCCGAATATGGACGGTTTTGAGATGATAAAGGTCTTAAAAAAGATAAACCCGGATGTAAAGATCATTATAATCTCCTCACTCATAGATACCGACACCTTACTAAAAGCGATCCATATAGGGGTTTCGGACTTTATCCCAAAACCTATAGATAAAGAGTTGTTATCAAATATACTTCTTAAAGTATCTATAGAATTAAATAAAAAAGATCATCAAATAGATAAAGTATCTATAGAAAAAGCAAATAATCTTCTTTCTAAACTGGCTATCATAGGGAAAAGTAACAGCAAAGTAGAATTGATAAATCACTATAAAGGTGTTCCTATCATTCACGAAGCAACTATTATCTCTAAAAATGATACAACTGTGGTAGTTCATGCGCAACATATACAAACACTTGCAATTGCTTATGAGAAATTTACAATGATAGAAAATGAGTTCTTGGAAAATACTATAGAAGCATCATTGATTATGATAGACAAACATACAAGGGAGATAACTCTGGGTAATCTTAAAGAATCATATGATTCCGCAAAATCAAGAAAACAGGTACGTCTTGCACCGGATAAATACTTTAAAGCGGTATTACATAGTAAACATAAAAAAATAGATGCAACTGTTCTTGATTTATCAATTAAATCTATATCTCTGCTTATTGATAAAAACAATCTAGAACTCCGTGAACAGGATGAAGTAAACATAAACTTAGGTTTTAAACTTCACCATAAAGGGGGAACTCTAATTTTTGAGGACCTAACAAGAGTCTCTACACATGCTGCGATATTTAAAATAATAAACAAAGGTGATAAAATAGAACTGGTTCTGCTTTATGAATTAAATAAAGCCAATAATGAACTTTTAGGGAAATATATTATTGAAAGGGAGATTGAACTTATAAAAGAGTTTAAAACTTTAAATTTAGATAAACTTTAAAATAAGCTCACTGCATAGAAAAATAAAAAAGAACTCTAATCACACTTTTTATACCCGACTGAATATCTGTTACCTTTTAGCGTGTTAAACTTACCATCCCTATCTACATAAAATAAAGGTGTTTCGGCAGCAGAAAATTTTAATATTTTCCGTGCTTTGGTATAGTAGATTATACCGCCGTCCCAGCCTGCATTTGAGATGCTGTTTATTGCTCTTACTTCATTCTCCATCTCTTTTTGAGCAGAATATAATATTAATTTAACGGATAAAAATATTTACAGTTTATGCTATTAAGTTAAAAATGTTACAATAAAAAATGAAAAGTATGATAATTGATTTTGCCTATAAACTTGAGGCATCTAAGCGATACTACGGAGTTAAGCATTTTTGCTATGAACTTCTAGAAGACAATAACTCACCTAAAAAGAAATATTTTGATTTTTTTATGATATTTCTTGTATTAAGCACTATTGCAATTTTGATATATGAAGTAAATCATAAAACTCTTCCCTGGCTGGACAGATATGAAACAACGGCTATTATAATCTTCATCATAGAATGGCTTGGGAGACTTTGGGTAAGTTCCCATATGAGACATAAGGTGATAGAAGATTATGAAAAAAGTCAGCTTTTAAACAAACCTTATTATTTAAAACCTACTTTGAAAAGAATAGTTAAAAAGAAATTCAAGTTTATATTTTCACCCTTATCGATCATAGACCTTCTTGCTATACTTCCCTACTACAGACCTCTTAGAATACTGAGAATACTGCTATTGTTCAGACTTTTTAAAATACTTAGATATACAAACTCTATTAAACAGTTTACGGATGTTTTTGAAGAGAAAAGATTTGAATTTATTACATTAGGAATTATGTTCCTTATGGCAGTAGTGTTTGGTTCTACAATGATATTTATCTATGAAGGTGCCGGTCTTAACCCAAATATAAACAACTATTTCGATGCTGTTTACTGGTCTGTTATTACCATATCTACAGTTGGTTTTGGAGATATAAGTCCTGTTACTGTTCAAGGTAAGGCTGCTACACTTTTTTTAGTTATTATCGGTATTAGTGTTATTGCATTTTTCACATCTATTGTTACAACTGCACTTAACTCAAAACTAAACACAATCAAAGAGGAAAAAGTAATAGGTCAGGCAAATACTCTAAATAACTTTATAATAATCTGTGGTTTTGGTAGAATGGGTCAAGCCTTGGCTAATGAATTTTTATCTATGAAACAAAAATTCGTGATAATAGATAAAAATGAAGACCTCTCCGAGCATACCAATACACAAAATTTTTTATCAATCAAAGGTGATGCAACAGATCCAAACCTTTTAAACAGCATCAATATTAATAAAAAAGCATATGCAATAGTAGCCCTTACAGATAATGATGCGGTAAATTTATCTATTATATTAACGGCACGATCTATAAACCCGGCAATAAAAATAATTGCAAGGGCAAACGAAAAAACCTCAAAAGATAAATTTTACATTGCAGGTGCAAATGATGTAATAATGTCAAATGAGATATCAGCACTTGTTGCTGCTGAATATTTAGGTCAGCCTGTAGCCTTTGAAGCAATTGACGATATCCTTCTAAATACGGAAGGTGCAGTTATGGATGAGATAGAGATACTTGAAAACTCTTCTTATATAGGACATAAACTCCAAACAATAGACCTTAGTGAATTTAATCTGACACTTTTAGGTATCGTTGATGCACAAAATAGAAAAAAGTTTACTTTTAATCCCAAAGCTGATCAATATACAATTAAACAAAAAGATATACTAATTGTTATAGGATACAAAGAAGCTATTATAAACTTTAAAGTTGAACTTCTTTCTAGTAAACCAAAAAGGTCAGATTATGACAAATAATAATATAATCATATTCAGCTATAGCAAAGTAGCACAACAAATAGCAAAAGTACTAAGAGATAAACAATATAATATTCTTATAATTGAAGAGGATGAAAAACTTTTCACTCTTGCAAAAAAAAATGGATTTGAAGCAAAAAGAGTTTCACTTATGGAGGATCAAAATCTTATAGATATAGGGATCCAAAATAAAAATATCAAAGCTTTTTTCTGTTTAAGTGATGATAAGAATATAAATCTGTTTGTAACACTAAGTGTAAGAAACTTGAACAAAGATCTAAAAATAATATCTATATCTTTTACTAAAGAGGATAACGATACTATCTTACTTGCAGGTGCAAACAAAGTTATAAATCCTCACGAGATTGGTGCTCTTAGAATCTCAAGATTACTACATAAGCCTCTTATTTTAAACATGCTTGACAATATACTATTTAGTGAATCAAACATTGAAGTTGAGGAGATCACTATAAAAGAGGGTTCATTGTTTGACGGTATTTTCCTAAAAGATATGAACCTTGCACAAAAATTCAACCTAATAGTACTGGGTATACAAGATAAAGAGATCAGCGATAAATTTATCTTCCATTCAAGTGGACAAAACCACAAAATAGATCAAGGTGATACACTTGTAGTGCTTGGATATTCACACGATTTAAAAGAATTTAAAAAAATAGTTTAATTTTTATTTTTTAAAATGAATTTTTAGATACAATAGATAAATTTATTTAAAAAAGGTTAGAGATGACACAGTTTTATTTCTTTTTAAGACTTTTAAAAGAGTCTTTTAGGGACTTGATACCCATAGTTATAGTTATTTTATTTTTCCAATTAGCGGTATTGCAAACAATACCTGCAGATTGGATACCCACTACAATAGGTATGGTTATCGTAGGTATAGGTCTTGCAATATTCCTGCAAGGTCTTGAGATAGGGATATTTCCCGTAGGTGAAGGTCTTGCCAGAGACTTTGCAAAAAGTGGTTCAACAAAGTGGATATTACTCTTTGCCTTTGCTATAGGTTTCGGTACCACTATTGCCGAACCGGCACTTGCAGTAATTGCCGATAAGGCAGCTGCAATCAGCTCGGGAAGAATTGATGCGAATACATTAAGATATGTTGTTGCACTATCGGTTGGTTTTGCAATACTTTTAGGGGTGTACAGAATTATAAAAGGTCACCCTATACACTACTATATCATAGCAGGTTATATCGGTGTAGTAACAGTAACATTTGCAGCTCCTAGTGAGATTATTGGTCTTGCTTACGATCTTGGTGGTGTTACAACTTCCACAGTTACCGTTCCCCTGGTTGCAGCACTGGGTATTGGTCTGGCATCAACAATCAAAGGTAGAAACCCTGTAATTGACGGCTTTGGTTTAATTGCATTTGCATCACTTACACCTATGATATTTGTACAGATTTACGGTATCTTTGTTTATAACTTTGTGGAAGCTACTCAAGTTGCACAGATTGTTGTAGAAGCAAAAGTTTCTCAAACCGCTGCTATTACAATAGAGTCTGTTACTACGGGTATACTTGCCGTCGTAAGAGACGTACTTCCTATTTTAGCTATTATTTTCTTCTTCCAATATGGAATTTTAAAGAAACAAATTGAAAATTTAAAACTTGTTATTGTTGGATTTATTTTAGTTATTTTGGGTCTTTATGCATTTATACTTGGGTTAGAGATGGGTCTGTTTGCTCTAGGTGAATCTATGGCATTCCAACTTACACAAGCCGGAAATATGTGGGTTATCTATGCCTTTGCATTTGCTATTGGTTTCTCTACAACAATGGCAGAACCTGCACTTATGGCTGTTGCCAAAAAAGCAAAAGAGATAAGTGACGGCAAGATCAATGATATGACACTTAGACTTTTCGTTGCCTTCGGTGTTGCTTTTGGTATCGCTCTTGGTGCATTTAGGATTGTTGACGGCGGTCATATACACTACTACATCATTGTAGGATACATGATAGTTGTAGCACTAACGTTTATAGCACCTAAGCATATCATCCCTATTGCATACGATTCAGGCGGTGTTACAACTTCAACCGTAACTGTTCCTCTTGTAGCTGCTCTTGGTATCGGGCTTGCTACAAATATTGACGGAAGAAGTCCCTTAATTGACGGTTTTGGTCTTATTGCCTTTGCTTCACTGTTCCCGATGATCACGGTTATGGCTTACGGTATTATGGTTGAGAAGCTTCATGTGAAAAGTGATACTGAAATAGCACAAGAGGATGAGCAGAATGAAGTATCTAAGATACACGGAAGCTTAGAGGGTGTGGATGATATGAGTCTATCAACTGTTAATCTTGATGCTACAGATCTTAGACACTCTATGCAGCTTGATTTCTCTGCCGTGGTAATAATCGTGCCAAAAGATAAAAAAGATGATGCACTTCATGCTGCAAAAGAAGCAGGTGCCAGCGGTGTTACTATTCTAAATGCAAGCGGTATGGGTCTAGCGGAGATAGATAATTTATATAGACATGCCCCTGAGGAAACAGATACTTTACTATTATTTATTGTTCCAACTCAAATAGTTGACGGAATAATCAAAGAGATAATCAAAAAACTGCATATCACTACAAGCGGTGACGGTATAGCATTCTGTGTACCTATTTCCCATATGAAAGGTATCAGTATGAGACAAGAGGACCTTTTTGAAAAAGAGGTTGAAGAGCTTGAAAAACACAAAGAAGACAAATAAAACAACTTTATTATAATCTGGATCTATCTTTAGATCCAGATTGAAAAAATAACTAATTTTTAATCTACTATTCAACTTTTTTGAGATAAGATATAATTATACTTATAAAAAGGAAGGTTCTTAACAATGGACAACTATAATTTCTCCATCTCAAAAAAACTATCAATATTCGGAGTATCGATTATAATCGTTATGCTTCTATCATTGGCGATAAAGTACAAATCGATTCATGATGCAGATCAAAATTTTGATATCTACTCAGAAAAAGCTGTTGCGGGTAAAATACTTGTATTACAAATAGGAAAAGATCTTAACTATGTAAGCAGATGTACAAGAGATATCATGCTTGGTAACGCCTATGACAAGAACATCAAAAAAATAGAAAAAAGTAGAGCAAATATCTTAAAATCATTTAATGATCTTGTAGGTACTATTAAAGATACTCCAAATGAGACAGAAAAACTTAAAGCTCTGGAGGACTCAAAAACAAAAACACTTGCCTTCGTGGATGACGGATACAATAAAATGAAATCCCTTGCGAACACTTCAAAAAGTGCAGAGATAAGAGCTAAGATGTACCAAAGGTACAAAAAAGATGCTACACCTTTGGCAAATGCAAGTAGAGCAGCATTTAAAAAGATCATAAAAGCTAAAGATAAAGGTCTTGCAAAAAGAACTGAAATGTACCACGAGAAGATGGATAAACTTATGTTGTTTGTTCTAATTGAAACATTTATTGTTTTAGCTATTATCGTAGGTTATTTAATATTCCTGGGAAAAGATATAACAGCTTCACTTAACAACTTTAAAAATGGACTTATCTCCTTCTTTGACTTTTTCAATAAAAAAAGCACTCAAGTTCAGCCAATACACATAACTTCAAAAGATGAATTTGCACAGATGGCAAAGCTAGTAAACGACAATATAAAAAGTATTGAGTCAACCATGGAACAAGATCAAAAACTTATCGATGAAGCAAGTATTGTTATAGGGAGAGTTAAGCACGGCTGGTATTCTCAAACTATTGAATCAAATACGGCAAATAGTGATCTGAATAATTTTAAAAATCATGTAAACGAGATGATTAAAGCAACAAAACAACACTTTATCAATATAAATACAAACCTTGAAGCATATGCACACTACGACTATACGCAAGAGCTAAAGATAGAGGGTATTGAAAAAGGGGGTGTTTTTGAAACATTGATCAAAGATATCAATATGTTAAGAGATGCAATTAATGATATGCTTATTGAAAATAAAGAAAATGGACTAACCTTGGGTGGAAGCTCTACTGTTTTATTAAATAATGTTAGTACATTAAATAAAAACTCTAATGATGCGGCAGCTTCTTTGGAGGAAACGGCAGCAGCAATTGAAGAGGTAACAAATAACATTTCAAAAAGTACGCAAAATGTGGTACAGATGGCACAATATGCTTCAGATGTAACAAAGTCGGTAAACCAAGGTCAAGAGCTTGCATCTCAAACAACAAATGCTATGGATGAGATAAACCACGAAGTAACTGCTATTAGCGAAGCTATAACGGTTATTGATCAAATATCATTCCAGACAAATATCCTTTCACTAAATGCCGCAGTTGAAGCTGCTACCGCAGGTGAAGCGGGAAAAGGTTTTGCGGTTGTTGCACAAGAGGTAAGAAACCTGGCAAGCAGATCAGCTGAAGCTGCCAATGAGATAAAAGCTCTTGTTGAAGCAGCTACCAATAAAGCTAATAAGGGTAAAAAGATAGCAGATGATATGATTGGCGGATATTCACATCTAAATGAAAATATCTCAAAAACATTAGAGCTTATACATGAGGTTGAAACAGCTTCAAAAGAGCAGCAAGCGGGTATTGTACAGATAAACGACGCTATTAATTCCCTAGATAGTCAAACTCAACAAAATGCAAATATAGCAAATGAAACAAAAGATATAGCACAACAAACCGACAGTATTGCAAACCTTGTAATTGAAAGTACAAACGGTAAAAAATTCAACGGTCAGGAAAATGTAAGCGCAAAAAAAATGACGGCAACAAAATCAACTCCTGCACCCGTTAATATATCTAGTGTTCAAGCTAAACAGGAGCTAAAAAAATCACCTGAGCAAAAACTTACACCAATAAGATCTACCTCATCAAGTGATGATGAATGGGCAAGCTTTTAAAACAGGATATCAAGTTCTTTTATAAATTTAAAGCTCCCTTTAAAGGGAGCTTTTTTTATAGATATTATTTGTGTGGTAAGCTTATGATAATTTAATGCTTATTAAAAAGAGTACTATAATGAGGATAATAGATATTATATAAAAGTTATATTATTATAATCTTTATTTATATGGTTAATCTAATTTTAAGATTGATTAATATAATATATTCTTATTTTTATAAGGAACTACAATGAAGAATAGAACTATTAACACCAACACATCTAAATACTCAAAGTTAAATGATAGCAATTATGTAGATATTACTTCTTATCACATTACTGTAACGGCTGTAATAAGTTGTTTATTATTAATCGCCATATCATATAATTAAAAAATATAAATCTATTTTCTAGTTTGGTGAAGTCTAGTACTAATATAAGATGATTTTGAATAAAATTTAAATAATTTTTGCTATAATTTTATCTATAACTATAATAAAGAGTAAAAATGAAAAAACTGATTAATCTTCTACCTAATATATCTCACAAACAAAAAATGTTTATAAATATGCTTATCGCGCAGATAGGTTTTCTGTCATTAACAATGGTAATGGTATTGTTTAAAGGTGATATTAAAATAGCCGTAACGGTAAATGGTATATTTGCAATAATAATCGCTTATCTGGGATGGGCTGCATTTAATAGAGTTCATGAAGGGATACAAGTATTTAATGTAAAGATGAAGCATTTAATGGATTTTTCTTTTATGAAGATAAACGATATACCGGAAATAAATTACACACACAATGATGAGATAGGTTGGATTTTAGAAGAATTTTATAAATATGAATCCCAATTTGACAGTCACAGAAAAGAAGATATGAAAGTTATGGGTGAGATTGTATTAACATTGGATAAAATGTCTCAAGGTATTTATACATGTAGAGTTCATTCAGATTCACACAATTTCATGATTAGAGCGTTAAGAGATACTATTAATAAAACATTAGATACAAATGCAAAAAATATTAAAAATCTAAAAAATGTAGCAGAACAATATGCAAATGATGACTTTAGAAATAAAGTAACTATAGATCCTAAAATAAAAGCTGATATGTTAGCTGTAATGACAAGTGTAAATACACTTGGTGAAGCGTTGTCAAACGGTGCAAAAACAAACCTGACAAACG
>JAYEMD010000018.1:0-6371 GCA_034717895.1 Campylobacterota bacterium
CATCTATCTCTTCTAAAAGTTTGTTTATGGCTTCTCTTGGTTCTTTAAATTGTTCTAAAATATAATCATCATAATCAATTTGGTATAAATGAGCTTCATCTCTACTTATTCCACCTCGCATAATTCCTTGTAAATTATAAATAATATCAACAATTCTTTCAGCTTTGTTTCTTAATTTCTCTGCTTCTTTGTTTTTCATATTTGAATTATATCTAAACCCAAATAAGATTTCTTTTTTTGTGAAGTTGTCTTAACATTTAGTGGCATTATGCTCTCATGTTTTTGCTTATTGTAATGCCAATTTTTATGATTTGTTTGGTTTGTAAGGTATTTCATCGCTCTACATATATGTTGGTCATAAATTGGATATTTAGATGGTTCAAGACAAATTATGTTTTTGATTAATAAAAATTCATTAACTAGGTATCACGATAAATTAATAAAGTTGCAATATTGGGTAAATTATTAAAATTATTTAAATAGTTTGTGAATTCAGTGTTATTTAAATACGATTCTAGAGTATTTAGCTTAGCAAAACCAATTATAAATAGACCAAAATGTACTATTCCATGATGATTACGATTGGAATGTACTGTATCTGGATTTCTATCAACTAGATACTTTAATTTACAGAAGTCTTTTCTTATTGTTTTTAATTCATTATTGTTAAAGCCTTTTCGTATAAATTTAAACTCTATATCTATATGATTACCATTTAATGTAAATCCTTTTTGTATATTTCTTTCTATATATGTAAATTCAGGATTTAATGTAATTGTCATATCTGTCATTCTTGTTGTAGTAGTTTGCCTAATAATATCATCTTGCATAATTAAACTATTTTGAGGATGATCAGTATTTATGCAATAATCATTATCAATAATTATTTTATCTGCTAGCTCAGTACCAATATTAATATTATAGTGTTGATACAAGGGTAATATTTTATTATAAATTAAACACTTTAAATCACTTTCAGTTGCTATAAACTGATTATTTGTCTCGATTTCCATATTTACTGGAGCTATTACTGCTTTTATTGATAAAATCAATTGATTTATCTCATTTTCTTCTGTATTTGCTATATAATTATTAAAAGTGCTAAAACCTTGATTATCGAATATAAATAAATTCATAGTTTCACTTTATGGCTTATTACTAAATTTTTCTATTATACCATCAAAAAGAAAATAGTAAATTACAGAAAAAATACCAATAACTAAAATAATACCTGTTAAGAATGGATTACTCACAAAAAAATTAATAACACCTTTTCCATTACTAATCATAAAAGCCAAAAAAACACCAATTATAAAATATCTCATTATTTACCCCTTGTATATTTATTTATATTATTCTTCACTATTACTGCTTTTAGGTTCTTCAACCTCTCCATTTTTGTTATCAATAACAAATTTCCCCATAGCAACAGTACTCATAACTGTGCCTAGAACAGCGGAACCAACTGCCATTGCTTCTCCTCCACTATTTTTCCCAACTTCAGCACCTTTAATACCACCCTCAATAAAACCATTTCTAGCAGCCTCAAATAATGTTTTAGGTTCAGATTTCTCATATTTTTTATATGCACAACCCGTACTAAAAATTAATGTAAGTGATATTAGAACTATGTTTATCAACTTTTTCAAAATCTACCCTCTTATTTATTAGTATTATTTAGTGTATTTTTAGAATCATTAAAGTCATTAGAAATAATCTCTTACTCAATATTTAGTAAAACATCAATTGTGCCAGTAAAATAACTTATTACTCCAAGTATAATAATTATAACTATAATAGTTTTTCCATTTATTTCTATATTCATAATATTCTTCTTTCTCAGATCAATAGCAGTATAGAAAACTATTTCTTATTAATGTTTAATACAACGTATTTGACGTAAATTATCACCTTTGCCATAAAAGACAGCTTCTGCATTGTAATCATACATTTGTAATCCACCTACCTCAAGTTTATTTCCAGTTTTTGTTCTACGAGTCCAACCCATTCTTTTATCTAAAGAATGTAAATAAACAAGCTTACCTTTACCATTTATTCGTACTGTACCATCTTTTCGTTTTCCACTTTTACCACCAGTAGAAGGTATCTTAAGAAAATTTTGAAATCCCTCTAAATTATTTCTTACTTTATATTTTATATCTAAATTAACTGTTTCATCTGCAAGCTCATTTAAAAAAGGTACTCTAAATCCTTTAGGGCAAACAGATGAACCATCAGTTTTAGACCATCTGGCTTGTCTTTTATTTCCTTCTGGGTCAACTTCATAAGCCCAATCATCGTGAGCATTATCAATAATTTCAGGGTCATAAATTAAGTTTCCTGGATTTTCAAGACTTCTTGTCGTCACATTTACTACTTTTGCATTTTCTTTTTCATGACCATCACTATCTCTACCCCATTGATAATAATCACCAAAACACTGTTCATCATCATGAGATTGACAAACTCTTTTTGCTCCAATATTTCTATCAAGCCAAATCTTACCTGTATAAGGAGATTTTATTGTTTTATAAATAACACCATGTTTATCTTTTACAGTCTCTGCAAATGCCAAACTTGATAGTAATAATATTGCTAATATTGATTTTTTCATTTTGTTTCCTTTACTTTATATACCAGCTAGTTTTTTAACTTTTGGTGTTGGGTTTTTAATATATTTTATATTGTTGTAAAACTCTTTAACAGCTGCAATTTGAACTTCTTCAGTTGGATTTTCTATTAACCTTATGGTAGAGCCATTTCTTTTAACTGCTATAAGTTGCATTTCTACTGAAGGGTTTTTTATATATTGTAAAGAAAATGGATTGCTTTTAAGAGCTTCAAGTTGAACTTTTTTTGAAGGATTTATTATATTTTTAAGAAATGTGCCATTATATTTTACAACTTTTAATTGTATTTTCTCACTTTGTTGTATTTTATTTTTTATTGATACTATTTCCTTAATAGGATTATCAATTAAAAAAGCTGCACCGATAAACTGATTTACTGCAGCAAGTTGAACTTTACTACTAGGTTTTTTAATATTACCTATATATACACCTGCATGATTAACAGCTATTAATTGCATTTCTTCTGTTGGATGTTTAATATTCTTTATAAGGCTAGGTTTTTGCTTTAAAGCTATAATCTTCATTTCTTCTGTTGGATTATCTATATATTTAAATACACTATAGTCTAGTTTTAAAGCCTTGATTTTCATATCATCAGTAGGGTTTTTTATGTATTTTATTACATGAGAATTTAATTTTAATGCTTTATTAATAAGTTCTTTTGAAGGGTTTTTGATTTTTTTAAAAGATTCAGAATTAGATTTGATTGATTCTATTAAAACATTTTGAGTAGGATTTTTTATGTATCCAAGTACCATACTAGTGTAATAGTTCTTTTGAGCTTCTTTAAGTGCCATCATTTGTACTTTTTCAGAAGGATTTTTAATATATTGAATATTACTCCAATCTAATTTAACTGCTGTTAATTGTACTTGTTCTGTTGGATTCTTTAATGATTTAAAATAAGTTGGGGCTTTCATTACTAAAAAAAGTTGAATTTCCTCTGATGGATTTTTAATATCATCTATAATTGAATAGTTTTGATTAATAGCAATCATTTGTGCTTCCAGAACAGGATTCTTTATATCATTGATATAAATATAGTTTTGTTTAACGGCTTCAATTTGAGTTTCTTTGCTTGGATTCTTTAAATATCTTATTGTGCTACCATCTTTTTTTACCATATTTAACTGTAATTGTTCATCTATTTGAATTTTATTTCTAAGTTTTAAAACTTCATCAACTGGGTTTTTAATTACAAAAGAAACACCTATAAATTGATTTATAGCTGCAAGTTGAAGTTCTTTGCTTGGATTGTCAAATTGACTAATTCTCCATGGTTTTTCTTTCACCATTAATAAATCTTGTTCTTCTTTAGATAAAGTTTTGAATAAGTTATTTTCATCATAAGTCCATAGAAATTCCATATTAGGTAAAGCAACTAGCATTAGATTATAGTTTTTGTTTTGATTAGTCAAAACTTTTACACTATTAACAGTCAATGGAATACCATAAGTGATTTTTTTACAATTCAAATCACTTACAATTGATCGTAATTTTGCTAATGCAAATTTTTTATCCATATTAGATACTGCATTATTCAACTCTTCAACTCCACTTACAACAATAGCGGCTTCTTTAGGAGATGAACACCCATAAGTTCCTAATGATTCTAGTTTATCACCTTTTTGTATCTCTGCAAATGCTAAACTTGTTATTAGAGATATTGCTAATATTGATTTTTTCATTTTTTATTCCTTTATTTTTTAATCATTTTGATATAAGTAGCTTTTTCATTTTATTCTTCAGCTTTCTTCTTATACTCATAAATTAGTTTTTCTATTTTTTCAGCATATTTAATTAATTTGTCTCTATCTGTTACTTTCGAATGTTTTTTTACATAATATTCTGTTTCTTCTTCAGTTAATATTTTATCATTTTTTAGTTTTTCTGTTAGTTTCCAATAGTCATCAAAAGGATCTTCTTTTGTTTCAGATAATATGATAAAGTATTTTATCTTTCCTTCATTATTCAATTGCTTTATATGAGAGTTTATTATTTCAGTTTGATTCTTATCGTTTAGATGTTGTTTTTCTTCTTTTTGCTCACACCCTAAAAACATTATCAATAAACTGATAATTGCTAGTAATTTTTTCATCTTTGTTCCTTTTCTTTTACATAAGCTAAATAATAGCAAATTCATTGCTAAAAATAGATTCATTCATTTAATTTCAACAGTAATAAAAAATAATAGGATTACACAAAATAGAATAGTAATATATAGTTCTAAATTAGGCAACCCAGCCATCTCACAAAACAATTTGAGACCTGTTGGCTTTGCGTCCCTATCTCACGATAAGTTTGCTATTATCTTCTAAAACTTGAAGTAATAGTAAAACTTTACACTTTCATAACTTTAATATAACTTAAAATTTAAATTCTAATTAAGTTTTTTTATATTGTAATCTAATTGTAATATTCTGATTTTATATTGCTATTAAATTTTTTATATACTCATATTTTAATCATAGTCTACAGATAGCATATCTGCAATCTTATAAACATTATCTTCAGTGATATTGTCATAGTCTTCATAAATAAAGTCAAGTATAGGGTCATCATATTTTTTTAAATCTTTTATTTCCATCTGCACTTGATGGATTAAATTGTCAAGTTTTTGGCTTTCATAATAAGCATTATCTTGGGCTTCTTCTATTTCTCTTTCTTTATCCTTTAGACATTGCTCTTCCTGTTCTTTTTCAAGTTTTTCATCAATCCTTTTTTCTTCAGATACATCTATCACTTCACCATCACCTACACTAAAGTCCCAACCGTCACCAACAATACCAAAACCGTCATTTTGAAGAGAGTTAAAACCAATATCCTTTTGATATTCAAACTCTATATCTTTTAATAACTGCTCATATTTTAAAAGCTGTTTATATGTATATACTAATTTATCAATAATCTCTTTAGCAATTTTATATTCATCTTTAAACTTTTTAAATACCCTAAATGCTTGACCCCTTGATAAAATCTTTCTATATTTTTGAAACGTTTCTCTATATTGTTTTGAATAGGGATCGTTTAGAAACTCATATTTTTCTACAATTCTTTTAAACACTATTGCTTTATGTTTATAACTATCAGCAAATGTACCATATTCACTTAATCTGTTAAAGTAATAATCCAATTGTTCATTCTCTCTAAGCTCTACAGCTTTTCTTGCTAATAGTCTTTTTAATCCAAATTGCTCATATTCCCTAAATTCATTAAAATCCTTTTGAAAATTTGACAAATCTTCCATTAAAACTTCAAATGGATAATATCTGAATGTATTTTTTAATATGGAATACTCATCAGCAATTTTAACTCTTCTTTTTTTTAAAGTTTCAATATCCTTTGGTTTTGTATTGGTTTGATACACATCACTATCATATAATAAACATCTCCACCTAAATTCATCAAATAATGGTTTTGGTATATCTAAATCTCTTTGTTCAAGTAACTCAACTAGCTCATCATATCTTCTTGGCAAAAAATTTAAACTATCAAGCATATTTTCTAATTTAGCAATATTAGATTTTGATACTTTCCTTTTTTGAAGGTCATTTAGTACCTTGGAAAATATATTCATATCACTATCAATTAAATATGCTTTATGAACTCTTATAAGTGTATCCATCTCATAGATAAGCTTGTAACTTTTATCGTTAACCAATTTAAAATAGCTTATATCAGTAAATACATAAACATCATTCTCAATCTCTTCACAAGCTTTATATTCACCTTTACTGGTTT
>JAYEMD010000019.1:0-25596 GCA_034717895.1 Campylobacterota bacterium
AATTCAATATCTACAAAACTTCAAAAAATGACATTTTATGACGATTAATATATTATTAATCAGATTGAATTTACTCTTTTATCATATAGACAGGTGGCCGAGTGGCCGAAGGCGCTCGCCTGGAACGCGGGTAAGTGTAAAAGCTTCGAGGGTTCGAATCCCTTCCTGTCTGCCATTTAATCAAAAAGGAGAAACAATGTCAATAACAAATATACAAAAGACAGAAAAAGTAAAAGTATTTTTAAGATTATTAGACTGTAATGAGAAATTTAAAGATGCTTGCAGTAAATCAGGTCTTAAATTAGATGATATCAAATCATTATTACTAAGCAACTAAACCATTAACCATGATATTTAATAAGGGTTCCTCTCAAACCTTATTATTTTCAACTTTCCAAAAAAACATTTCACCGATTCAAAACACAGTAAGAGAAATTATTACTTAAACTTAACTATTTATAATATAAATCTTTTTTCTCTCTTTTGAGGAAGGTATATCTAGTATCTTTCTATATTTAGTTATAGTTCTTCTTACCATTTTCATATTATATCTTTTTATAACATTATCAACAATATCTTGATCAGTCATTGGTTTATTTTTATCTTCATTTTCTATTAGCTGCCTTATAAAATTCTTTATCTCAGATGATGAGAGGTTTTTGGATACGGCATTTGTAAAAAAGTACTTTAAAGGATATATGCCTCTTGAACATTTTATATATTTATTGGATACGGCTCTACTTATTGTTGACTCCTCAAAACCAAGTTCAGATGCAATATCTGACATGGTAAGAGGTTTAAGTTCACTTCCTATGAAAAACCCTATCTGTTTCTCCACGATCACAAGTATAAGTTTATAAAGGGTTGATTTTCGAAGCTCCAGAAGGTTTACAAGGTCTCTGGCTTCCTTTAGTTTTGCTTTTATATCCACATTTTTTGTTTTAAATGGGTCGCTTACAACTATATCGGGATAATAATCGTTGTTTATTTTTAGTGTTATATCATCATCAACCTCTACAAAAAAATCGGGAATAATATACGGCTGATCAGCAAGATAGTTTACTGCCGGTGGATTATTGAATTTTTTTATAGTATCTTTTGCCTCTTCAAACCTATGGTGCTTGTGGTATTTGTCTATGTTTTTTAAATTTTCTATTATCTTTACTGATAATTTGTAAAGCTCCTCATCTATATCCATATCGCTTAGTTGAAATAAAAAAGACTCAGTCATATTATAAGCTCCTACACCTAGAGGTTCTATATAAGTAAATCTTTGTCTTATGGACTCGGCAAATTCATTTGTAACCTTACATCTATTTGCAATAGACTCTATATTTCCCTCAAAATATCCTTCATCATTGATATAAAAAAGTATCTGTTGTGCTACTTTTTGTGAGTTTGGTGTAGGGAAAAGGGGTGCTGATATTTGTGAATCAATTTTTTCATAAATAGATTCATTGTACAGGCTCATATTCTCAATGAAACCTCTTTTGTTTTCATCACTGTTATTATATGATGAATTTGAAAAGCTGCTTGATTCAAAATGTGAGTTAACTTCTAAAAATGGGTTTTCGTAACTATACTCTTTAAAAAGTGTATCTAGTTCCTGAAGTGGGGCTTGAAGAAGCGGAAGCCAAGTTTTTAGAGATAATTGTAAAGATTGTTTTTGTTTTACTTGAAAATTTAAGGACATAATTACTCCTGAATTCATTTTACCCAAACCAAAAAGGTTTAGATAAAACTTTATGTATAGTTTTTAATAGATTAGTATTTTAATCTAACAACTCCGTTAGGTTTAGATATTTTCATTTGACATGCTAGTCTTGAGTTTGGAGTACAAGTTCCTGAACAGATCTCTTTTAGTACTTTTACCTCTTTATCGGTTTTATCAGTTAAAAACTCCATACCAGATTCAACTTCAACTACACATGTACCACACTCACCGTCTCTACATCCAAATGGAAGTGCTGAACCACTAGCTTCCACGATATCTTGGATAGTACTTCCCTCTTTTACATTAATTGCTAAAAAATCATTTACAATCTCTACTCTTGTTGTCATTACTCTTCTCCTTATTTCTTATATGGTTTTATTAATACATCACCTTTGATAAGCATCATAGGTGCGATTCTAACTTTTGGGCTTACAGTGAACTGCTGACATTGTTCAGCATCTTGCTCTGTAATTGCTCCATACTCAACTAAAAGATCAAGTTCTTCATCTTCCATATAACTAGTAGGCTCTTCATCTGTGATATGTTCAATAGTTACTAAACATTTAGAATAGTCTTTTGTACATGTCTCCACAGGGATACCTTTATCTTTCGCCAGTCTTATTAGCGGTTCACCTATCTTTGCATCATAGATACCATCAGTTGCTTCATCAAAGTGCATAAAAATTACTTTTGCCATACATTCTCCTTTTTAAAAATTATTAGTTTTTTCTTTTTTCGATCATTTGTTTAAATAAAGGTGATTCTGTTGTCTCTTCGTCACATCCATCATCTAAAGCTTCAAGCTCATGCTCTCTACATCCAATGATCTCAACTTCCATTTCACTACCTATGAAATGTACCTCATATACACGGATAACCTGCAAAAACTCTCCCATTGATTTTATGTAGCCCGTTGAGCCTTTAGGCATCATCAATGTTCCAATTTTTGCATGGGGATATGTACCGTCATTTACTATATCTTCAAGAAGTGTAACCTTTTGTCCCTCTTTGAACTTAGGTTCCTCTTCATCTCTACCGCTTCTTGCAGCAGTAACACTATCGTGCAAAACGATATTCGGGTCAACGGTAAACTCTTTAGCAGCCACAACTGTTTCCTGCACTTGGGGTACAGCTCATACACCCGCCGAGTTTTCCGTCTTTAAACATATCCCAAACCTGTGCTGCACTTGGGGCATAACCATTTTTAAAATCCCCATAAACTTTAAGTAGAGAGAATTTTAAAAAATCAAGAAGTTTTTCATCTTGACTTTTAAGATTCTCAAAACCTGTTTTTATCATACTTCCATACTCTTTTAAAATATGAAATCTTTTGACATTTACAAGTTTCTGATCATACTCTAGATCGAAAAAAATAAAATAATCCTCTGCATCGGTAAGCTCGTAGAACTGTTCCAATGACTTCTTTTGTCTATGCATAATTCATTCCTTTTAACTACACGGAGTATCAACTGCCGTAGTATATGCTATTGGTGCATTTGGCACTTTTTTGTCTATTTGTGTCGTTAAAGCATCAAGATCTTTTTCACCTGTTCTTATACGCTCAACACCACCTACATCTGTCCACCACATCTTTCCCGCACCTCGTCCAAGATCCTGACAGTTGGCTCTGATACACTCCATAGCATTTTCTCGTTTGTTTTTATTTGAAACAACAATCTCAATCTTTATTTTTTCAAAAAGATCCACAGGCTTGTTATCTGCTTCTTTTAATCCGTAAGAACCTTTACCTATAACTTGAGATACTGTTATCCCCTCTATATTGTTTTCAAAAAGGTCGCTTAGAACATTTTGAAGATCGTATTGGTTAAATACCGCCGTTACCAAGAACATAACACTCCTCCTTTTCTAGTTCATTTTTTAAAACAGATATCCAGTTTTCTATTCTAGTTTCTGTTTTTTCCGATTCGTTGTGTTCATCTATCGCTAGACCGCAAAATTTACCGTCAATTTCAGCAAGTGAGAATTCATAACTATAATCATCTTTAGGTATAAACCCTATAGTTTTAGCTCCGGCTTCGCTAAATGTTTTATGAAGTTTTCCTAAAGCTGAACAAAAATGCTCACCATGCTTTTTACAATCTCCCGCACCAAAAAATGCAACGGTTTTACCGCTAAAATCAAACTCTTCATCTTCTATCTCTAATACAGGATCTACCCATGAAAAGTGAAGATCTCCTTGACCCCAGGTTGAGCTTCCTAGAAAAAGGATGTCGTACTGCATCATCTGATCTTCAACATCATCAAAATCCTCTTCCATATTGATAATATCATCCTCTTCTATGTTGAATTGCTTAGCTAATAGATCAGCAACTCTCAATGAAGTTCCACCTGCCGTTCCTACAAATATCCCTATTTTTGCCATTTTTGCCTCCTGTTTTTATGAATTGTATTTATTGTAAATATCTATTGCACCGTTTAACATCTTGTCACCCTCTTCAACTAGTTTGTCGTATGACCTAAAAGAGTATCTATGTGCATCTTTGAAAAATTTGTTTACTATTACTATTTTGTCTGCTATAACAACCGCACGACCAAAACCTTCATGACTCATCTCCATAACAACGCTACACATAACACCTGTCTTCTTTTCAAATGCTAATGCTACGGCTTGAAAGATAAGTCTTATATCTTGTACCTGCATCTCATCAATATCTGCAATTACCGGTATATCTTTTAGCTGTTCTTTAGTTTTAACATATTTCTCAACCAATATATCCTCGTCGCTCTTATTTGTCCAAGTTCCAAACTGGTCAAGTGCTCTTACTTGACCGATAAGTGTTTCTATAAATAGATTTTCCACCTTATGCCCCCTTTTTTTCAAGTATCTTTTTAATAAACGGTGCAGGTGTTCCATTTAACATCTTGATAAGTTTTTGTATCTCATTATCAATAGATACCACCTCTTTGTATTTAATTGGAAAGATTCCGTTGTTTATTATTTTAGCTGCCGCTGTTGGACCTATATTTACAAAATATACTATATCTACACCTTTTAACAGTGCTACAGTTTGATCTGTATCTTTACTTTCTATTTTTATGATTGAAGATATGCTGGAAGCATCAGGGCTTATATCATATATATTAAGCTGTTTAGCGCCTCCAAAGTGCGCATCGATATTTTCATTGTCATTTGTTGCAAAGGCAACTCTCATACTCCCTTTTGAAGAATCACTGGAAGTTATTTTTATAGTTGAACTCATTATAGATTTCCTTTTTTTATATATAATTTATATACTGCAAAAAGTGTTCCGTAGCAGTATTAAGTATTAAGTATGTAGAGTTAAGTTTTAAATATCTTAGTACTTAGCACTTAATGCTTAGTACTATATTTGTAGTGATTAATAATATTTGCTATCTCAAAAAGCATATAAGTACTCCCCTCATACAAAGTGTCGTTTTTTAGTTGATTGCCTACTGCTTCATAGTTTGGAAATCCCCTAAGCATTAAAGCTTTTTTATACTTTATAGTTAATCTTTCACCGTGAAAATTAGAGATAAGTATATCTGCATTCTGCAGTTCATTTTCTACATCTTCAAAGTCACCTATTATTATATTGTCACACTCTACAGTTTCAAGAGATTTACTTTTTGAGGGACTAACAACAGCTTTTATATTTGCACCTGCTTCTTTAATAGCAGTTGCGATTGAAAGTATCTGATCAGGTTCAGTTGCAATAACAACATTAGCCCCTCCAAGTGCAAAGTGAGTATCTAAAAGTGCATCTTGATATCTTTTTCTCCACCTTACAATAGTTGGATCTGGTTTAGTTATATGTTTTTGATCCATTAAAGCTTTATAAAACTTATCTGCTTTTAAGAGACCGCTTATGGTGTCAAAGTGCAGGTGGTTTATATTTTCATTTTTCTCTTTTAATAGTTCACCACACTTTTCCACAGAGTTTCCAATAGTTATAACTATCTCACTTTCCCCTAAAGTTTTTATCTCATCCACAGTTATACCACCCGAACTAAGTGCCCCTTGTTTAAGCCCTAAGTGCCCGTCAAGTGAATCACTAAGATCAGGCAGTGCAAATACCTCATACCCAAAAAGTGAGATCTGCTCTTTAATCTTCTCAACCTCTATTGGTGTAAGATTAACATTAGGGATCAAAGTGGCTTTTTTATAGTCTATATTTTGTGTCGGTGTTACCAGCTGATCTATAATAGCTTCTATTGATTTAGCATATCCACTCTCTAATCCACCCTCAAAATCAGGAGTATGAACATATACCATCTTTTGAGTATCTTTAAGTAAATATGCAGCACCTTTTATATCATCACCCTTGGTCTCAGTCATACCAGTTGTAAAAAGACCCACAAGATCGGGCTTAACTTTTTTAGTGATATTTTTAACAGCTTCACTTATAGAGTAATCTCCACCGTCAATAACAGCCGTTATATCATTTACAGCTGTTGTTTGAACAGCGATAGGATCACTAAAGTGACGAGTAAAAAATACTTTAGAAAAAGAAGCACACCCCTGTGCCCCGTGCATAAGAGGCATAGTGTTTTTTATACCTAAAAAGCAAAGAAGTGCTCCCATAGGTTGAGATAGTTTTATTGGGTTTATTTGTAGTGGTTTATTTGGATTATTGATCATGAAAAGTTCCTAATATTTATTGAATATAAAGATTTATATGCAAAAAGTGTTCCTTTATTTTATTTGTGGTTTTACTAGTATCATCAATGAAAAATATTGCAATCTGTTATATTTTTTAATTTCCTGATCTTTTTTAGTTAGACTATCTAAAAATATAAAGGATAAGTCAAATGTCAGATATAGTGGTATATGAAAATGGTGAGATAGAATTAAAAGTATCTGATAGAAAAGATACTCTTTGGGCAAGTATTAATGATATAGCAAAAGTTTTTGATATAGATAGAAGTGTTGTATCAAGACATATAAAAAATATTTTTAAGGATAATGAATTAGATGAAAAAGAGGTATGTGCAAATTTTGCACATACCACTAAACATGGCTCTCAATCAAACAAAACACAAACTAGAGATATAAAATATTATAGTTTAGATATTATTTTAGCAGTAGGGTATAGGACAAATTCTATTAAAGCAATACATTTTAGAAAATGGGCAACATCGGTATTAAAAGAATATATCACCAATGGATATACAATAAATAGTGATAAAATTACACATGATAGATTTTTATCTCTTGAAAATAAAGTTGAACTATTAAGTGCAAAGCTCGATTTACTTGAAAGCAAACAACTTAAACCATCACAAGGTATATTTTACAATGGTCAAGTTTTCGATGCTTATACTTTTATATCTGATTTGATAAGAGAAGCAAATGAAGAGATTATTTTAATAGATAACTATATTGATGACTCTACATTTACTATTTTTTCAAAAGCTCCAAATATAAAAGTAACTATCTATACTCACATTATATCAAAACAACTCAAATTAGACTTGGAAAAATATAATACTCAATACAATAATATAACTCTAAAAATTTTGAAAGATTCTCACGATAGATTTATCATCATTGACAATAAGGAGATATATCATATAGGGGCAAGTTTGAAAGATCTTGGTAAAAAATGGTTTGCATTTTCTAAAATGGATATAGGGTTGTTTGAGGGGATAGTTTCTAAGTTGAATTAGATGGTAAATTGGAGAAATGAGAGCAGTGGGGTATGGAAATATAAGTTTGAATTAGCAGCATAAATTTATTTATATCAAAAACAGAAATTTTAAAATTTAGATATAATGAAGTTTGGAGTGGTAACTTAAATTCATACACTTTATTTTAATATTCTAAGCAGTCATTCCTATCTGTATCATATTATTAACACCCATAAAAAAGTGTAGAAGATTGTGCTGTGTAAAAGTTAAAAGAAGAACCTTCTGTAGAATTACTGATTTTCATTTTTACCCCTTTTTTTAATTTTTATTTACTATAAAATATATGATATATTTTTTGTTCCATTGCAAAAATATCTATACAAATTTGCTATTCCCAAGGAGCTGATTCCCCTACAACTTTAAACACAGGGTTATTAACTGCCGCACAAACATCTTTGGCTAAGTTTTCAAGTCCCCCATATGCCCCGTAACTTATTTTTTTCTCTTGGTTTACATCCACAAAAGCAACTTTCTTTTTTATAGCTGTATATAAACTTCTACCACCAGCTAGAAGTATATCTACACCATGCTCATCTATCAATCCAGCTTGTTCATTTGCAGGTACACTCATCAAAATTGGTACATATTTTTTAGCTATCTCTATATCTTCAAGTGTACATTTTCTTATACTTGTAGCTACCACCTCTATACCTATATCTTGTAATGCCGAAGCTATACTCCAAGCCTTGTTTCCACCAGTATTTAAAATCGCTTTTTTATCCGCAAGTATTTTTCTATAAGGTATCAGCCTTTGTTCAAGGGCTTCCTCCTCCTGCTTCACTATCTCTTTTGCTTTTTTTGTTAACTCTTCATCTCCAAAAGTATTTACTATACTCATAATGGCATTTGTAGTATCTCTTTTACCGTAGAACGATACACTCACATGTGGTATAGAGTATTGCTCTTCCATTTTTCGCACAAGTGTTACCAAAGATTTTGCACAAACTATAACGTTTAGTTTTGCTCTATGAGCTGTTTGGATATCTTCTATCCTTCCATCACCTGCTAAAGTTGAAACAACTTTTATACCTATTTTTTCAAGTATTGGAGTGTATTGCCACATATCTCCTGTAACATTGTATTCACCTATTAGGTTGATACCGTATGGGTGTATCTGCTTTGGTTCTCTTGTCCCTATGAGTTGCTCTAGTACAGCTTCACCACATAAACGACTCCCTAGATTTTTACTCCCCACAAATCCCGGGGCATGTACCACTACTATAGGTCTTTGATGTTTTTCCTGCATCCTTTTGCAGATATTGTCCATATCATCACCAATCATAGCAGTAACACAGGTTTCATATACAAAGATCGCTTTTGGATCTTTGTGTTTTATTATATACTCTATAGACTCTTCAAGTTTTTTATGTCCGCCAAATATAACATCGTTTGTTGTTATATCTGTGCAGTATCCAAGAGGTACATTATTTTCCCCCTCCCAGCTTGTAGGGGTTGCTCTTGTTTCCCACGATGCACCTTGACAAGTAGCCGGTGAGTGTACAAGATGAACAGCATCAGCATAAGGGAAAAGTGCTATTTGAGCTCCCTCAAAGGCACAACCACCGCTTGTAGCTCCCGGTTTTGGTTTGTCACAGCTAGATTTTTTCTCTTTATTATGAGAACATGCCGATTCGTTTAAAAGTTCTTTTATTTGTTTTTTATTTACCATCATATTTATATCCATATTTTTTATATAGATTTATATGCAATTATCATTCCACACTATGGAACAGTTATTGCATTGTTTTATTAAGGGCACCTCTAAAATTTATAATTAAAAGGATTTATTATGTTAGCAATACCGTTAGATACAGAAAATTCAACAACAATATCAGAGCTTTACGGACAGGCACCGTACTTTGCAATATTAAATATGCAAGTTGGTAATTTTAAAGTTGTAAAAAATGAAGTAATTGGGCAGGGACCTAAAAGTGCAGAATTTTTAAACTCACTTGGGGCTACATCTACAATATTTTACCATATGGGTGAGGGTGTATACAAATCTTTTGAAAAAAAAGGGATGGATGTATTTAGCTCAGATCATTCAAAAGATTCTATAGATTCTATCTTTAGAAAAATAAGAAAATCTCAATGTATAAAGTTAGATGAAAGTAATTATAAAAAGCTCTTAGACCCGGGTAACGGTGGATCTTGTAAATGCGGATGTGAGAATCGTGAAAAAAGTGAATAGTTTCACTTTTTTAGATTCGTAACCGATGTAATCTCGCAACGAAGTGAGGACAAACGGTCGTAGCCGTGTAGGCTGGAAAGGAAGTTAGCAATGACACAAGAAAAAGATAGATATGTCACATTTAACAATATAGATTGTTATGAAAATGCAGCATTGGTTCTTGATACTATGAATGAACTGTTTGAACAAGAACCTTCATCAAAAAATGAACTATGGATAAGTTTTATGGATAAGATTCCTAAAAACTACAGAGAAGTTTGGGCAAAAGGTGATGAGAAGGATACCCTTTATCTTGTGTGTGCAAATGTATTTTATATCCATGATCTTTTTGAAGATTATGAGTTCGAAAAAGGTACAGAGCTTATGGATCAATGTGAGTTGGAGTGCTGTTAAAAAAGTCAAAGGTCACACTGTTACTACGTTAGAAACCATTTGATTTACCATAGTAAATCTTCATGATTTCTGCCTTGTACTAGCATAACCTTTTACTTTTTTTTAATTAAATAGATTAGGAAAAAATATGAAAGATATTGATTATTATATGAGCCTTGACTATCCGGTGGAAGTATATCCGGGAGAGCATGAAGTTGGTGATGCATACCTTGCTATCTATACCGACTTTGATATTAAAGGTGCAAGTGAAGATTACGATGAATCTATTGATATAGCAAGAGAATATTTAAAAGTACATATTAAAAAACAATTAGAACTGGGTAAGGAGATCCCAAACCCGGGTGAAGGAGTAAGATTTATGAGTCACAGAGTTGCATTAAAAGCATATAGAGCAAAAGATTATGATACGGCACTTAGTATCTGGAATAAAGAGGCTGAACTTAAAAACGATCAGGCTATGGCAAATTTAGGACTTATGTATCTAAAAGGTGAGGGTGTAGATAAAGATTTTAAAAAAGCACAAGAGTGGTTTGAAAAAGGTTCAAGTTACGGTAACGATTCTGCAAACTATAATCTTGCTTTGATGTATCAAGGAGCTATAGGGATAGAGGAAGATATGGATAAGGCAATATTTCACTTTAGAGAAGCTGTAAAGAAAAATCACCAAGGGGCAAGTTTTAGACTTGGACTGCTGCTGTTAAAAGACAGAACCGACAAAACTTTAGTTAAAGAAGGTTTTGAATCTATGTTAAACGCAGCCAAAACGGGACATCCAATGGCAATGGTACAGATGGGTGGGGTAGATAAACCTGCCAATAAGGAAGCTGAACCAAATAAACTGTTTAGAGCAAAACCTTATAAAGAACAATTAGAGATAATTGAAGATGCCATAAACAGATATATAAGACCTATACTTGTAAAAGACGGCGGCGATATGATGATACTTGATTATATCAATGAGCCTGAGATTGAGATAAGACTTGCATACCAAGGTGCATGTGCCGGATGTAGTTTGGGAGCTACAAGTACTTATGAGCTTATTAGAAGTACTTTGGCACAGGTTATTGATGATAATATTCAGATATTTATAATATAAACTTTTTCACAATAACATTCTAAAGGCTAATTCAATACTTCTGAATAATTACAAAAATTTATTCTTTACAGGTATAAACTTCCTAACAACAATGTTTAATTTTAAAAGCTTTGATAAAATGCTTGAGTTTATACTCATATCCCGCCAGACCGAACAGAATGTCGATATGAAAGGATATGTTGTGTAAGTTTTATTTTTCAGTTAGAATTTCTGGAGACTTTTCCCCAAATAATTCCATAAGATTTAGATAAAAAGCCAAGAAAGGCTATAATTACAGTATAAAAAGGTGTCAGGCACTAAAATAAAAAGAGATAGAGCCAAGACTTGTATTTGATGATAACGGTAATGAGAGACCCGAAACAATTGTGGGTGTAGGATCTGTAGGGGAGTGGACAACCGTTGATTTTGAAAAAATGTCAGTTAGTTTAATAGAGAATTCAAAAAAGCAGGAAAACACCACCGTAGATCTATTTTAAACTCACAAGTTACACATATCGAGAAAAAAGAGAGTAACACCTTGATCATGAAAATATTTAAGGATCTTTTAAAAGACAGCGATATCAGGAACGCGATCAAAGCTCACGAAGAGGAGTACTATCAAAATATCAATGAAAATCAAGAGCTTCCAAGTTATTGGAATAAGCCTTATAGTCCTTGGAGGAATAAAAGGGATCACTAGGCATTCTAATAAAAAACCACAACAAAATCATTTAGATTTTGTTGTACTCTCCACTGCTATCAAGAATAATCTTAAAAATCAAATACAAAATTATAAAAGTTACATTTTGCAATATAAGCTACACTTTTGTAACTTTAAAATAAGAAATAAATATTTTTATTTTTTTCTTATATTTATTCAATATAATTATAACTCAAATAATATTTGAATAAAGGAAGAATATGTTGAGTAACTTAACGGTAAAAGCAAAGCTTTTTATTTTATTGATATGTACGGTGATGGGGTTTTCGACCTTAAGTTTTTTTATGTACAAGTTTGTATGGGATGCACACCACTACGGTGAGATTGAAACTGAGATTGAGATGATGAAAAGTACTATGCTGATGCTTAGGAGAAATGAAAAAGATTTTATCCTTAGAAAAGATCTAAAATATAAAATAAAATATGATAAGAACTACTCTAAACTTGTAAAAGATAGTGAGATTTTATCTAAAATATTAAAAGAGAATAATATAGATAATTCACAAGTAGATAATTTTTTAAATATATTAAAAGAGTACAAAAAATATATTCACCAATATATTGAACTGCAACAAAAAATCGGTTTAAATGAAAAGGTTGGTTTATACGGTTCTTTAAGAGCTAGTGTTCATAATGTTCAAGATACTGCTAAAAAATTAAAGAACTATGAACTATTAGCCAAAGTGTATGATCTAAGAAAACAAGAGAAAGATTTTATGCTAAGGAGAAATCTAAAATATGTGGATAAATTTAAATCTAAAATTGACAAACTTATCAATGATACAACTTTAGTAGAAGGTGATGTAAAAGTACACATTAAAAACTATAAAAAAGATTTTTTAGCATTAATTGACGCGGAGCTTGAAATAGGTCTAAGTCACAAAGAGGGCTTACAAGGGACACTTAGAAAAACTATTCATAAAACAGAATCACTACTAGAAATCTTAGCAAAAGATACTGAAAAAATAGTTGAAGCAAAAATCGACAACCTTATAAATATAACTATTGTTTTATCACTGGTGATGATCCTTCTATCTGCTATATTTATACTATTACTAAATAGAAATATCACAAGTTCAATTCAAAACTTCCAAACGGGACTTTTAAACTTCTTTAAATACTTAAACAAAGAGACTTCAAGTGTACAAAACCTTGATGAGGGTTCTAAGGATGAGTTGGGTCAAATGGCAATAGTTGTAAACCAAAATATAAATAAAACTGCAAAACTACTACAAGAGGATGCAATACTTATTGATGAAGTGAAAGATGTGGTATCTAAAGTAAATGATGGTTTACTAAAACAAACAATCCAAAAATCAACTTCAAATGAGAGTTTAAATGAACTAAAAGATCTATTAAATAATATGTTAGAGATCCTATCTATAAATATTTGTGGAGATATCAATAAAATCCAAACTGCACTAGAGCATTATCGAAAACTAGATTTTACCCACAGAATACCTACATGTACAGGAAAAACTGCACAAGGACTAAACTCTTTAGCAGATATTATAAATGATATATTAGTAGAAAATAAAACAAACGGTTTAACCCTAGAGGATAGTTCAAATACCCTGCTTAATAATGTAACCTCACTTAGTACCGCTTCAAACCAAGCCGCTGCAAGTTTAGAAGAGACAGCTGCCGCACTTGAAGAGATAACAAGTAATATCTCCAATAACACACAAAATGTAGTACAAATGGCAAGCCATGCCAACGAGGTAACAAAATCTGTAAATACGGGACAACAACTAGCTTCAAAAACAACAGGTGCTATGGATGAGATCAATTTAGAAGTAACCGCTATAAGTGAGGCTATTACAGTTATTGATCAAATTGCATTCCAAACAAATATACTTTCCCTAAATGCTGCCGTTGAAGCGGCTACGGCAGGGGAATCAGGAAAAGGTTTTGCGGTAGTTGCACAAGAGGTTAGAAACCTTGCAAGCAGATCAGCAGATGCTGCAAATGAGATTAAAAATTTAGTAACAAATGCCACAGATAAAGCAAACAACGGTAAAGCAATATCAGATGAGATGATAGATGGGTACACCCACCTTAATGAAAGCATCTCTAAAACCCTTGAACTAATCAAAGATGTTGAAAATGCATCTAAAGAGCAGCAACAAGGGATAGAACAGATAAACAACGCCGTAACCGAACTAGACCAACAAACCCAGCAAAATGCTAACGTAGCTAACAATACAAAAGATATAGCTATAAATACCCAAGCTATTGCAAAAACTGTTGTAGATAATGCAAATGAAAAAGAGTTTATTGGAAAAAATGAAGTAAAAGCTAAGAGTATTGAATCTCAAACACCTAAAAAAACAACTTCAATACCACAAAAATCAGTTGAAAAAAAAGTAAATAAACAAACTTCCAAAAATCAAATAACACCTATTGCATCAAATAAACATGAAGATGATGAGTGGGATAGTTTTTAGATTTTAAAGAATAATTAATGGTATCGTATTTTGATACCATTGATTAATTTTAGTATATTATATTATTTTAATTTAATAAATAACCACTCTTTATTTAATTGTAAAAACTATAAAAACTTTTGTATCTGCAAAATATAAAAAATCATCTTTAGAAAACTTTTTTAAAATGATAGTGATAAACTTTTTACTTAAAAATGGAGATGCACATCTTAAAAACTTTGGTTTGATTTATGATGATATAAATAATATTAGATTAGCACCTGCATTTGATGTTGTTACAACTACATTGTATATAAAAAGTGATATTCCTGCACTTCATCTTTTAGGTTCTAAAAATGGTGGCAAAAAAAACACCTATTGAAGTTTGGGATTGAATTTTGTGACCTAACATCAAGTGAAGCTGAATATCTTTATGAAACTTGTATAAAAGCTAGAGATGAAGTGATTTTAGAGTTAAATCATATCATTGAGTAAGAGGAAGATGAAAGGATAAAAGAATTATTTTTAAAATTATTAACAATATGGACAACTATATAGTTAAAAAAGAAGGAACACTTATTGCATTAAAATAACTATAAATAATCCAGAAGGATACAGTTATGAAGATTGCATTTGCATCAAAAGATAATATTCATGTAAACCAACACTTTGGATGGTGTGAGAAGTTTTATATATATGAGATAGACGGGGATAATTTTTCACTTGTAGATGAGATAGATTCATCTTTGCAAAAAGATGAAGAGGTTGAGAAACTTAATTATAAGATAAGTTGTGTAGATGGTTGTGACATAATATATGTATCCCAAATAGGACCAAAAGCTGCAAATATGGTACAAAGTGCTGGGATATATCCTATGAGAAGTTCATCTGAAGATGAGAAAATCGAAGATGTTATTAACTCTTTACAAAAGATGATAAACGGGAATGCCCCCCTTTGGCTAAAAAGGATACTTTTAAAGGATAGTCAAAATGGCTGAAGCTATCCAAATAAAAAAAGACCTTTTCTATATAGGTGTAAGTGACCAAGATATTAGAACTTTTGATATCATTATGAAAACTGCAAACGGTACTACTTATAACTCTTATCTTTTAAAAACTGATGAAGGTATAATAATCTTCGATACTGTAAAAGAGGAGTTTGAGGAGGAGTTTTTTGAAAAAATAGAATCAGTTTGTAAGTATGAAGAGATCAAATATATCATTATGCACCACCTAGAGCCAGATCACAGTGGTGCCTTGTCAAAGCTTACACAAAAAGTTCCAGATGCGTTAGTTCTTATCTCCCCTATGGCACAACCTATGTTAAAAGCTATAACAGGACAAGATAGTATGCACTTTGAAACTGTTTGGACAAACAAAGAGTTAATCTTAGGTGGTAAAACTATAAAGTTTTTAAGTACGCCCAATCTTCACTGGCCTGAGACTATGAGTAGTTACCTAGTTGAGGATAAGATACTTTTCAGCGGTGATGTATTTGGAAGTCACTATTATGACCCAAGACTTTTTGATGATCTTGTTGGTGATTTTGATTATGCTTTTAAATACTACTATGACCATATTATGAGACCTTTTAAAAGTGATGTGTTAAATGCACTAAAACTTTATGAAAAAGAAGATATAGATATGATATGTAATCTTCACGGTCCCGTTATTAGGAAAAATCCTTCAAGATTTATAGAGAAGTATAAAAAGTGGAGTACAAAAAGCACCAGACTTCATGGGAAAAAGATCGTATCTATTTTTTATGTTACAAGCTACAAAAATACACAAGATATGGCAAAATCTATATATGACGGTATTGAGTCAAATGAAAACCTAATAGCAAATATCTATGACCTTACAGCACTAGATGAACAAAATATGTTAACTATTTTAGAAGAGAGTACGGGGATACTTATAGGAGCACCTACAATAAACGGTGATGCTCCAAAGCCTGTATGGGATCTGCTTTCTTGTATGATGCTTTTAGAGAAAAAAGGTAAGTTTGGTGGTTGTTTTGGTAGTTATGGATGGAGTGGTGAGGCTGTTGAGATGATAAATAGTAGGCTTAAAGATTTAAAGTTTAGAGTTCCATTAGCTCCACAAAAGGTGAAACTAATACCCACAAAGATAGAACTTCTAAATTGTCTTGATTTTGGGTTGGAGTTTGGTGATATTGTAAACGGTAAAATGGTAGAGATGACTCTATAAAATTTGAAGAGATGGAGGGAAAAATGAGTATAAGAAATGAAAAACCATTAGAGATAATGGAACAAAAAGTTTGTTTATTTTTACAAAGTTATGCAAAAGATGAGTATGTTAAAAAGGTAACAGCTCCACATGTGGCAAAAGTATCTTTGATGAGTAATCACCTTTATCAAGATCTTGGATTTAAAAGCAGGGTTCATATGGGAAGATTTATGAAAGAGCATTTTCCTGTATTAGCTGAACTGAAACCAGAAGATAAACTTTGGAAAAAATTTATATACGATAGCATTGGGGAGGTTGCCCCTGCTTGTGAACATTGCGGTGACCAAGTTAATTGTTTCGTATGTAAAATGTAAAGGGGAGAGATATTAAGATTGAAAGAGACTCTAAATGAGATACTCTCAGGTCAAACCGGACAAGATATAAAAACTATAGAGCAAGATACGCAAAGGGATAATTTTATGAGTGCCGAACAGGCTTATAAATACGGTCTTATAGATAAGGTTATTTCAGAGCATAAATAAAAGCTTCAAAATTGAAGCTTTTTAAAAGTCTATTTTTGCAATAGTTGGAACTCTTCCTTTAAATTCATTTGATTCTTTTCTTTTTATAACCATATCCAAAAGATCTTCATCAAAGCCGTTTGTAAGTGCTTCCTCTTTTGTCTTGTTTTTTTCATAGAGCTCTTTTAGTGCAAGGTCTAACATTTTATATGAGTATCCAAGCTCCTCTTCATCGCTTTGCCCTTCCCAAAGGTCTGCACTAGGTTTTTTATTGATAATCTCATTAGGTACTCCTAAAAACCTTGCAAATTCAAACTCATCACTTTTATAGATATTTCCTATAGGATTTATAGCACATGCAGTATCACCGTATAATGTACCGTAACCTAACAGTATCTCCGATTTGTTGCTTGTCCCAACTACAAGTGCATTATGCTTTGCACTTTGATCGTATAGTACAGACATCCTCATCCTTGCACTAAAGTTTCCTATTCTTATTTTGTCATCTTCCATTTTATTTAAATATCCGCTTACCATTGGCTCAATAGATAAAACATCATAAGCTATCTTGAATTTTTTACAAAGTGTTATTGCATCATTTATACTTGAATTGCTTGAGTACTGTGAAGGAAGCAGTACACCTTGCATATTGTCACCAAATGCCTCTTTACATAGAACCGCAACAATTGAAGAGTCCAAACCACCGCTTATTGCAACTATAACCTTTTCAAAACCTGCGTTTTTCACCTCACACTTTAAAAAGTTGATCATTTGTTCTTTTATATTTTTATAGTCCATAATATTCTCCAAATAGATAATTAAAATTGTACATTATAAAAGGTGTAAAGATTTTTAAATAATGTATATAAATTATACAAATAATTGTTTACTTAAATATATTAATATGTCATCATTGTATTGTTAATTTAAAACAGGAGAAAATAAAATGGGAAAATTTGTAAATAGCACAGAAGAGTTTTTTAAGTTCTGTGACAGCAATGAAGTAAAGTTTGTAGATCTAAGGTTTACGGATATTAAAGGTGCATGGCATCATCTTACATATATGTACAGTGCGATTAATGAAGAGTTTTTAGAAAACGGTATGCCCTTTGACGGAAGTAGTGTAGATGCGTGGCAGCCAATTAATAGATCAGATATGATATTAAAGCCGGATGTACCCACAGCATTCTTAGATCCTTTTACGGCAGATTCTACAGTTATACTGTTCTGTGATGTATATGATATCTATAAAGGGCAGTTATATGAAAAATGTCCAAGATCTATCGCTAAAAAAACTTTAGCCCATGCAGATGAGTTAGGGATCGCAGATGCTGCATACTTTGGACCTGAAAATGAGTTCTTTGTATTTGATGATGTTAAATTTACCGATAATATCAATGAAGCTGGTTATATGGTAGATTCAAGTGAAGGTGAATGGGCTGATAGTGTTGACTATGAAGGTGGAAACATGGGTCATAGACCAAGAACCAAAGGTGGATACTTCCCTGTTCAACCTACAGATTCTATGGTAGATCTTAGAGCTGAAATGATGCAGGTTCTGGAAGAGGTTGGACTAGAAGTGATACTTGGACACCACGAAGTTGCACAAGCACAGGGTGAGATAGGTGTAGTGTTCTCAGATATAATCGGTGCAGCAGATAATGTACAAAAATATAAGTACGTATGTAAAATGGTAGCACACCTAAACGGTAAAACTTGTACCTTTATGCCAAAACCATTATACGGTGATAACGGTAACGGTATGCATACTCATCAATCATTATGGAAAGACGGTAAGAATCTTTTCTACAAAGAGGGTGAATACGGTAATTTAAGTGAAACAGCTTTACATTATGTAGGGGGTATCTTTAAACATGCAAGAGCTGTAGCTGCATTTACAAATGCATCAACTAACTCTTATAAAAGATTAATCCCTGGATTTGAAGCACCATCTATCTTAACATACTCTTCTCAAAATAGATCGGCATCTTGTAGAATCCCATACGGTGCAGGTGAAAAAGCAACTAGAATCGAGATGAGATTCCCGGACTCAACAGCTTGTCCATACTTAGCATTTGCAGCTATGATGATGGCAGGACTTGACGGTATTAAAAACAAAGATATACCAATAGGTCCAATGGATGAAGACCTGTTTGAATTAACTTTAGATGAGATTAGAGAAAGAGGTATCCCTCAAATGCCTCATACACTAAGAGGAAGCTTAGAAGCACTTATTAGAGATAATGACTTCTTAAAACCTGTATTTTCTCAAGAATTCATAGATACATATCAAGCTTATAAATTTGAAACTCAAGTTTGGCCTGATGAAGCACGCCCAACAGCATTTGAATTTAAATCAACATACTCTTGTTAATAAAATAGTTTTCAATCATAAAAAGGTAACAGTTTCAGGCTGTTACCTTTTTTTATATATTTTTAACATTATTTTGTATATTTATTATACATTTATTTGTTAATAATAGTTTTTGATTATGTCATAATTCTATCAGAAATACTCAAACGTATTTAAATAAAAGGAGCTAAAATGGAAAACTTTAACGACCTAAAGTTTATCTTGGATGGATTTCTGTTTGTAATATCAGGAATTTTAGTTATGTGGATGGCAGCAGGATTTGCGATGCTTGAAGCTGGTCTTACTAGAAGTAAGAACAACGCAACAATATTAACAAAGAATGTTGCATTATTTGCAATAAGTTGTATTATGTACTACTTTATCGGTTACAATTTAATGTACGGTGAGGGTGGTTCATTTATGGGAAGTATCTCTATGACAGATATGACAAATGCTGCTGATGCTGCATACCCAGTAGCAGCTGACTTCTTCTTCCAAGTTATGTTCGTAGCAACTGCTGCATCTGTTATCTCTGGAACAGTAGCTGAGAGAATGAAGCTTTGGCCGTTCTTAATCTTTGTAGTTGTTTTAAGTGGTTTAATTTATCCGATTCAAGGTCACTGGACGTGGGGTGGATCTGAATTAGGTGGACTACTTGCTGGATTCTCTGACTTTGCAGGATCAACGATCGTTCACTCTGTTGGTGGATGGGCTGCATTAGCTGGTGTACTTATTCTAGGTGCTAGAAAAGGTAAATACGGTAAAGACGGTAAGGTTAGACCAATCCCTGGTTCAAACTTAACACTTGCAACACTTGGTACATTCATTCTATGGATGGGATGGTTTGGATTCAACGGTGGGAGCCAACTAGCACTTGGATCTAAAGATGATATTATTGGTATTGCTAATGTTGTTGCTAATACTAATATGGCTGCTGCAACAGGTGCTGTTGTAGCTGCATTGTTAACTCAACTTCTATATAAAAAAGTTGACCTTACTATGGTACTAAACGGTGCTCTTGCAGGTCTTGTATCTGTAACGGCTGCTCCTGATGCGGGTATGTTATATGCCTTTGGTGTTGGTGCAATCGGTGGACTTATAGTTGTACTTGCTGTTCCAATGTTTGATAAGTTAAGAATTGACGATCCAGTTGGTGCACTTTCAGTTCACCTTGTAGCTGGTATCTGGGGAACATTAGCAGTTGGTCTGTTTACAGAGTCTGCAACATTTATGGCACAACTTAAAGGTGTGATCGTAATTGGTGCATTTGTATTTATAGTTTCATTCATAGTATGGAAGATCCTTGATATGGTTACAGGTATTAGAGTTGATGAGGAGACTGAGATCACTGGTCTTGATATTCATGAAACTGGACTAGAGTGTTATCCTGAATTTAAGAAAGCCTAAAAAACTTGAGATAGTCGGCATCTTTTAGCCACTATCTTCGTTGTCGAGAAAATTTATTATAGTCACTTACTTTAAGTAAGCTCCTACAATAAATTATCTCTCCGCCTTGATATTGACTAAAATCTACCAACTCTTTCAAGTTTTGGTTTAGTCAAAAAAGTAAAAATTTAAATTCTAAATGGTGAGAATCGTTAAAAGAAAGTGAACAGTTTCACTTTCTTAGATTCGGAACCGTAAATTATATGCCAAAGGCATAATTGGAGGCAATATGAAAAAGATAGAAGCAATAATCAAACCTTTTAAACTTGAAGATGTAAAAGAAGCTTTAAGTGAGGTTGGTATAAGTGGTATGACCGTAACTGATGTAAAAGGTTACGGTAGACAGCAAGGTCACTCAGAACTTTACAGAGGTGCAGAGTATGTAGTTGATTTTTTAGCTAAAACTAAACTAGAACTAGTAGTAAACGATGAAGAGGTTGAGAATTGTGTAAACCTTATCTCTCAAGCTGCTAAAACAGGTAAGATAGGTGACGGTAAGATATTCGTTATGCCTATCGATGAAGTTATAAGAATCAGAACCGGTGAGACAGGTGGTGAAGCCGTATAGAATCGATACTGGATGTATCGATTTATAGGCTGAATGCAGTATAAAAAACTTATACTAAATGTATGAGTTTTTACAGCCGAGTGCAGTATAACAGCTTCCAGAAGTTTCAAAATTTAAAATCAATCATCCCTTAGAGAACAAAATACTTTCTCTCAAAACTTATCTCTAAGGGATTTCCTAAAGTTTCAAATATAAAAAATCCTCTGCTATTGGCTGGGGATTTTTTATTTTAACGGTTAAGCTCTTAGCTACTTCTTTTATTAGGTAAAGATTATTTTTTAAGAAGAAATATCAATTATTATATTATAATTATAGCTATTATTTAAAATATTTTTTATTTACAAGGGTGTGTTATGAAAAAACAAAGAACCATATCTTTTAGTCTAAGCTCGGTATTTATAAGCTTACTGATTTTATCTTTTTTGATACTTGTAGGATTTAACTTTTATAAATCATCACAAAACTCTTTTGAGCTGCTTAATAAAGTTACAGAGTCTATTACAAACAGAACTATAGATAAAGTTCAGTATTATCTAAATAAGACAAATACCCATATAAAAGCATTGTCAAGTATCTACAATAATAATTCTTTGGAAACAAAACAACTTACCGTTAATATTATGCAAGAATATATAAAATCAGAAAAACATATCTCCAGTATATTTATTGGTGATCACAATGGTAACTTTATTCAAGTAAGACGATATCCAAACTTTGCCGTTAGAGAGATACTAAACAAAGATGGAAAAAGAGAGGATACCTGGAACTACACAAATAATAATTTTAACACAGTAAAAACTGTCTCAACAAAAGCAAAATATGACCCAAGAACAAGAAGTTGGTATAAAAATGCCAAAAAAGATGAAATAGGTATCTCAGAACCTTATATTTTTGCATCTACAAAAGAGCTTGGAATAACTGTATATTATGCAAAATTTGATGATAAAGGTAAAAAGTTATTTGTAACAGCAATTGATATAACACTTGATTCTTTAAATAGCTTTTTAAAGAGTGAAGCTAAAGTGATAAATGGTTCAATTGTATTAATAAGTTCAAATAAAAAGCTAATAGCTACAACAAATAAATTGCCAACAAATCAAAAAGAACTTCCATACTTATCAAACATAAAAAGCGACAAACCCGTAATACAAGCAGCAAATAAATTTATTGACGGTCATAGTAAAGGTATTATTGAGTTTAATGGTATCAACAGTGTATATAGCGGTAAAACATTTAAAATAAACGATACCTTGTCTTGGGATCTTGTTATAAGTGTATTAGAAGATAATATTTTGGGAAATGTTAAAAAAACACTTTATGAAACTATAGGTATTTCTATTATTATCTTAATAATATTTATAATAATAGCCATATCAATCTCAAAAAGAATCTCAAAACCTATAGTAAAACTTTCAAATGATATAGATCAACTTCAACATTTAAATTTAGATATAAATATAAATAATAATTCAAATATAGAAGAGATACGTCTTGCTCAAGACTCTTTAATATCTCTAAAATCTGGTCTAAACTCTTTTTCAAAATATATGCCTGCAGATCTTGTAAAAATACTTATTGAAACAGGACAAGAAGCCAAAATAGGCGGAGTTGAAAAAGATCTTGCCGTTATGTTTACCGACATAGAAGGATTTACTACCATAAGTGAAACCCTAACTCCGGTACAACTAACCACACAACTTTCTGAATACTTTGATCTAATGGCGAATATCATCACAAACAATGAAGGTACAATAGATAAATATATAGGAGATGCTGTTATGGCGTTTTGGGGTGCACCTTTGGATATTGATAATCCGGTTCATAAAGCTATAGGTACGGCATTAGAGTTACAAAAAGATCTTGCAATTTTAAATACAAAATGGCAAAAAGAGGGCAAAGCTGTACTAAATACCAGAATAGGTATCCACTACGGCAAAACACTTGTGGGTAATATTGGTTCTGAAAAAAGAATGAACTATACGATTATTGGAGATAGTGTAAATATAGCTTCAAGACTTGAAGGTATAAATAAAAACTACGGTACAAATATAATGGTTAGTCAAGAGGTGTATGAGATAATAAAAGATCAATATGATCTAAAATATGTTGATGATATTGAACTAAAAGGGAAAACTAAAAAAAGCAAAATATACTCAATATAGATTTATACTGTAAACTATATCAAACTTTTAGGTTTACCAAAATAATATCCTTGCGAATAGTCAACACCTAGATCATTAAGATAATTAAATATCTCCTCACTTTCAACATATTCGGCAACTGTTTTAATATTCTGTTTATGAGCAAAATCAACAATCGTTGATACTAAATTTTGATTATATTTATCATTTAAAATATTTTTAATAAGACTACCGTCAATTTTTAGAATATCAGGTTCAAACTCTAACAGTCTTTCAAAATTAGAATATCCTGCCCCGAAATCATCAATAGCTATTAAAACACCCATAGACTTTACATCTTTTATAAACTTTTTTATTGTCTCCAGATCAACAACATTTTCTTCCTCTAAAAGTTCAAAAATCAGTCTATCTGCACTACCATTGTATTGTTCAAGAAGTTTATATATATTTTCCCTTGTCTCCTCTTTCTCTATATCTCTGGCAGATAAATTTATTGATAATTTAGTGTTTACATAATCAAGCATTTTAAAGGAGTTTTCTAAAACTCTTTGAGTTATCTTATTATAATAATGTCCTCTTTTTGATATATTTAAAAATGTATAAGGAGATATTACTCTACCTTGTTCATCGATAAGTCTGACTAAAGATTCATATTTTTCTATCTCTTTAGTTTTATTATTTACTATTGGTTGAAAATAAGAGATAATCTTATACTGATCAAGTGCAACTTTTATCATCTTGATCACATCCATATTCTTCTTTGCTTCTTTTTGATCACTTATTGAATAATCATTAGCATGACACACAGATACTTTGTTTTTAATAGCTTCCTCAAGACCGGATTTAGTATCTTCAAAAATCATATATTTACCGTATGAATAACTAAGTGATATATTAATATCATAATCTATACCGTCTATTGTTAAAATTGATCTCTTTACATTATCAACGAAGTTTTTTAAATATTTATCTAAGTCTATATCAGTTGTTAAAAAATTATCAAGATCCTCAATTAATGCATATGTACCATTATCAAGATTATAAACTTTATTGAAATTATAATCCTCAGGTAAATACGACAATATATTAAATCCAAAAAGCTTTTCAATTTGATCAATAACTGTTGTATTATAAAACTTTTCAAGCATATTAAACTCTTCAATTTGCACCAATATTAATAAAGAAAGATTATTAGATTCTATTTTGTCTAAAAGCTGCTTTTTATCGTTCATAATTGCACTTATATCATCTCTTAACGCTATATATTCAATTATCTCGTTATTAGTATTTAAAATTGGTTTTATAGTTGACTTTACATAATAGGCATTTCCATTCTTAGATATATTCTTTATTATACCATTCCACTCTGTTTTACCATTGGAAATAGTATCCCACATATCTTTATATATATCTTTGGGATTATCCGGATGTCTTACAAGATTATGATTTTGTCCATATAGTTCATCTTTTGTATATTCTGATATTTTACAAAAATTATCATTTGCATATATTATTCTACCTTTTATATCGGTTTTTGAGATTATTGAACTTTTGTCGGCAATATCTTGATATTGTTTTAAAAGATTTAAATTCTGTCTATTGTTTTCAAACTCTTCATTTTTAGAATATATCTTTTCAATTCTTTTCATACTCTCCAATAGATCTGTCTCTATTAATGGAAGTAATAAATAATCATTTATACCTAGCTTTATACTTTTGTGAAGATTTTCAATAGATTCTGTTTTACTTATTATTATCGTTATCATATTTTCATATTTATTGTTAATAAGTTCTATAATTTCAAAAGTATTATCCCTGCAATCATCTAATTCAAGTATAACAATATCTATATGATGAGTTTTAAACCCTAAGAATAGTTCTTCTTTATTTTGTACTGTTATAACTTGATAAAATAACTTAGTAAATAAACCATTAGTATTAAAGTCTTCTTCTGACTGAAGGTGTAAAAGGGTTAACCTTTTTGTAAAATTTTTAATAATTTCATCCATATTAAACCTTTTCTAATTATTTAATTATAATGAAATTAACATTAAAAAAAGAAATAAAAAAAGCACCTTAAAAGTTGGCGGCGACCTACGTTTCCACAGGGGGACCCTGCAGTATTATCGGCGATGAGAAGCTTGACTGCCAGGTTCGATATGGGGCTGGGTATTTCCTTCTCTCTAT
>JAYEMD010000020.1:0-22454 GCA_034717895.1 Campylobacterota bacterium
AAGATCTTAAAGATATACCTATAGATATAATAACAGTACAGTCACAAGATGAGTTTAATATTGGAAAGCTTATGTTTAGTTTCGAACTGCTTACTTCAGTAGTTGGAAGTTTTGTACAGATCAATACTTATGATCAGCCTTCAGTAGAAACAGGAAAGATCATATTAAGAGATAAATTAAAAGTAAATAAAGAATTAGTAACATTAAATATTAGGAGTATACTTTGACTGAGAAAGAAATCAATAATTTACTTGTCAATATTAGAAATTTTTTTTTAAACTCTGATAAATCTATACACAAAGCAAGAAATGAAATAAAAATAATAGATTATAAAAATAAAGAACTAGTTGTAAAGTCTTTTAAAGTACCTCACTTTATAAATAGAATAGTTTATACTTTTTTTAGAGATTCTAAAGCAAAAAAATCATATGACAATAGTGTTAGAATTATAGATTATGTTCCTAAACCAATAGGATATATTGAATTTAAAAAATTTGGACTTTTATATGACAGTTACTATGTAAGTGAAAATTTCCAATATGATTTTACTATTAGGGAACTGCTATTTGATGATGATTTTCAAGATAAGAAACTTATTTTAAAGCTATTTGCAAAATTTACAAGTGATTTGCATGAAAATAATATTTATCATTTGGACTATTCCCCCGGTAATATATTGATAAAAAAAACAACAGATGGTTATATATTCAAAATTGTTGATGTAAACAGAATGAAATTTATAAAGTTTGATCTAGATACTAGAGCTAAAAACTTTTCAAGAATATGGTTTAATGATGATGACTTAACATATGTTGCAAAAGAATATATGAAACTTAATGATATTAAGGATAATGTTTTTCTAGAAAGGACATTGTATTATTCACGCAAGCATAAACAAAAAACGGAATTAAAAAAAAGGATAAGAAAATGGTAAACTATATTACAGTAGTATTAATAGCTAAAAATGCTGATGTAACTATTAAAGAATGTTTAAATAATTTATCAAGATTTAAAGAGGTTGTTTTATATTTAAATAATTCAACAGATAAAACTAAAGAAATAGCATCTGTTTTTAGTAATGTTAAAATTGTAGAAGGGGAATTTTTAGGTTTTGGTCCTACAAAGAACCATGCAGCTTCTTTTTCAACAAATGACTGGATACTATCTTTAGATACAGACGAAATATTAAATGATAAACTTATTGATGAGATTGAGAAACAGGATTATGATGACATTAAAAAGATATATTTTTTAAATAGGGACAACTACTTTCTGGATATCAAAACATCTACCAATGATTTTATTGCAAGAATTTATAATAAGAAACATACAAAGCTTAACGATAATCAAGTTCATGAAAAAGTAATAATTAATGATAACTCTACTACTTACACTTTAAAAAATACATTTAAACATTACAATATAACAGATATCAATCAAACATTGACAAAAATGATCCAATATACAGACTTAGGTGCAAAAGATAAAAGAATGTGTAGTTTTACAATCATTATCATTAGATCGACATTCGCTTTTTTTAAAAAATATATTTTAAAATTACATATATTAGATGGATGGCGTGGTTTTGTTATATCAATAACTCAAGCAAATAGTGTATTTTATAAATATTTAAAACAATATATAAATTGTCAGAATAAATAAAAATATTATAAATATCTAAAAAAGTTAAAATTAATTATAGTAATGAAAGTATTATTCTAAAGATTGACTTACCTGAATATTTTTATTAGTATTTTATTTAGATTGTTATGAAATTTTTATATGAAAACCTTTTAATTTGTCTTTTGTATGAACAAAACTGAAATTACTAAAAATAGATATGTTATAATGATAATTAGAATTCAACAAGAGGATATTTTTTGAAAAACTTTTTTAGGCAGTATATTCCCTATTATAAAAACTACAAAAGACAATTTATCTATGCTTTAATAGGTATGATTATGGTTGCAATTGGTACAAGCGGTACAGCTTATGTGATAAAGCCGGTGTTGGATGAGATCTTTATAAACCATGATAAAACAATGCTTCAAGTTTTACCTTTTGTTGTTGTATTCTTATACTCATTGAAAGGTTTTGGAAGGTATATACAAACTTACTATATATCGTTTATTGGAACAGATATAATAAGAGTCGTAAGAGATAAGTTTTTAGTTCATATATTAAAACAGGATATAAAATTTTTTCATCAAAAACACGGCGGGGAACTTATGAGCAGGCTTACAAATGATATAAATGCTATACAAGCAGGTGTTTCAAACCATGTGGCTGTTGTTATTATGGAGGCTTTAACAATTGTAGCATTAATAGGCGTCATAATATACCAAAGTCCTAAGCTGGCTTTTTTTGGACTTGTGGTGTTGCCTGCTGTTTTCTATCCACTCTCAAGACTTGCAAAAAAAATGAGAAGATTATCTCACAAAACCCAAGAGAAAGTTTCAAACTTAACCAAAACATTAAGTGAGATATTTAACAATGTAGAGATAATAATAGCAAACAACTCTCAAAAAAAACAAACAGATAATTTCAAAGATATAAACAAAGAGTTTTTTAATGTAACTATGAGAGGTGTTAAGACAAATGCTTTGGTTTCACCTATTATGGAGATAATAGGTGCAATTGCAGCAGCAGTTGTAATTGCAATAGGGGGTATGGAGGTTATAAACGGACAATTAAGCGTAGGTGCATTTTTCTCATTTATGACTGCACTGTTTATGCTTTATACACCTATTAAAAGACTCTCAACGGTATATAACCAGTTTCAAATAGCAATTGCTGCAAATGAAAGAATAAATCTTATCTTTGAAGTTCAAAACGAGATAATAGAGGGCTCTAAAGTATTAAAACAAGATATTAACAATATAATCTTTAAAAATGTAAGCTTAAAATATGGAGATAAACCTGCTTTGAAAAATATTTCGCTAGATGTAAAAAAAGGTGAAAAAATTGCACTTGTAGGTGATAGCGGCGGTGGAAAAAGCTCTTTAGTGAACCTGATTTTAAGATTTTACGATCCTTATGAGGGCGATATATATTTTGATGAAAACAAGGTGGATGATTTTACTTTCAAAAGTTTAAGAGACACTATATCAATAGTTACACAAAGGGTATATATATTTAACGATACCGTTGCCAATAACATTGCTTTTGGTAACGAGTATGACGAGCAAAGAGTTATAGATGCTTTAAAACAAGCACATGCACTTGAATTTGTAGAGAAACTTGATAATGGTATAGATACATATTTAGAGGAGTCAGGTTCTAATCTTTCAGGTGGACAGAGACAAAGAATAGCAATAGCAAGGGCATTGTATAAAAAGCCTCAAATCCTTATATTGGACGAAGCTACATCTGCATTAGATAATGAATCAGAGTCTATTATCTCAAAGGTTTTGGATGATGTTAGTAACAATAAGATCACATTTGTTATAGCCCACAAATTAAATACAATTAAAAATGCCGACAAGATTGCTGTATTTAAAGATGGAAAGATCATATGTATAGGTAATGAGCAAGAGCTTCTAAATAGTTGTAATGAGTATAAAAGATTATACCAATTAGCTACAATATAAGCAATTTAGATATAAATTTATTTTATATCTAAAGTAAATTCTATAATTATAGTTTATAAAAACAGCATCTTAAATTTTAAGATGCTATATCTTTTACCACTTGCTCTTGAAGTGTTTTTATCTTTTTTAGTAGATCCACATCATCTATACCCTCTGTTAGTTTAGTGATATTCTTTAAAAGAGGTTTGAACTTTTTCTTTGCAAGTATATGTATCGCTTTTGGACTTTTTATTATTGAGTCTCTTTTTAAGAACTCAATTACCATCTGTTTATTTCCAAATAGAGCTGCATAAGTTACAGGTAGTACATTAAGTGAATCAGGGATATTTTGTACCTCTCTGTCTATACCGAATATTAATCTAAGAAGCTCTAGATTATTACTTGTAACACAACAATGCATTATAGTTCTTCCCATATTGTCTTTTGACTTATAATCATACTTTACAACACTTTTTAACTTACTGAATAGTTTTAAATTACAATCAGGTATTAATGAAACTTTAGTAAATATAGTTTGTCCTGCAGGGTTCTTTACTTTTACGTCAGCTTTGTTAACAATCAAAAATACAATCTTTTCCTTAAAATCCGTTACATCTTTACCCTCTGCAAAGATATGATCAACATATTGATAAAATAAATTTAATTTATCTTTATTTAACATATTTATATCAAAACCGTTTTGCATATACAGCTGAGAGGTTTTAATATCACCGTTGTAGAAAGGGGAGTAAAATAAAGGATCACCGTTACTGTCAAAATAGTTATAGTTGAACTTTTTTAAAGATAATATCTGCTGCAATATTCGTCTGTAATCATCTTCATCATTTATCTTTGACATAAGATCTTTGTCTTCAAGCGTTTTTAAATTAGAAGTGTGTAATATAATTTCATTTAAAACCTCAGGGATTGTTTTGTCACCTTTATTTGTAAGGGTTGGATTAGCACCGTACTTTATCATAAGCATCGTTATATCAAAATATAATTGTCCTCTGATTATGGATAGGTATAGGGGAGTTTCCTGCGCATTATTCTTAATATTTGAATCTGCTCCGTTCTCCATTAAAAAAGCACAACCGTCATAATCATTATGGTGGATCATATCAAATAAGATACTTTCACCGTTATCTTTTAGTGAATTTATATCTGCTTTGTTGTTTATAAGTTTTTTAGCCACCTTTTTTAAAGCTGATCTTCTAGCTTTATTATTGTGGTCCGTTTTTATAAAATCAAGCATAACCTCCATCACAATCGTAAGGTCATTTAATACTTTTTTATTAATATCAAAGCCAGACTCTATAGCCGTATCTAATACAGCCTCACCGGCTTCCCCTCTTAATGCTGTGTATGTTATGAAGTTATTTCCTTCCTCATCACAAATAGTTGGATCTGCTCCATGTATTAATAGTTGTTTTGCCAGATCGTCATTATTTAGAACTTTTTGATCATGCAGTACGGTTTTTCCATTTATATCTTGAATATTAAGATTGATATTTTTTTGTGAGATAACCTCATTTATAATATCTCTCTCACCAAAAGATATGGCATCAAATATAACTGTTCTTTTAAGTTTGTCTTGACTATTTATATCAATCGGTGTATTTAAAAGGTATCTAAATATTCTTAGCTGTCCGGCTAAGGCTGCATCTTGCAAGAGTGTTCTTTCACTGTTAGTTATTAAGATATTTGATTTATCTTGTTTATATAAAGCATCTACTACACTTACGTCACCACGTTCTACGGCAAGTAAAATATCATTCATACCTGATTTGTCTTCTATATTTGTTTTTATACCATGTTCGACAAGCCATTTGGCAGCTTTTAATTTATTTTTCTTAATAGCAAGATGAAGAAGGGTTTCTCCCTTTTCATTTTTCTCATTAATATTTACTTTATTTGAGTCTACTATTTTTTTAGCATCATCTGACTGAAATGGTGTAGTTAGTACTATCTCAGTTAGGTTTTCAAATGTAAGACTGACTTTGTTTAAGAATTTATTTAACATGGCTAATTTCACTTATTAATAATATTTAACGTTAGTATATATTATTTTATTATAAATTTAGATTAAATTAATAAAAAACCAAGCTTATTTACATTAATTTAAATAGTTTGGAAATTTGTTATAAAACTCACCACTTTTACACTTTTTTAATTTATTATGTAAATTAAATTACTTAACGGGAGTCTATTATGAATAGTAAAAATATTTTGATTGTAGATGATACGGATACAAATATTGATATACTTGTAGATCTTTTAGGTCATGACTATGATCTGCTTGTCGCTTTAGACGGTGAAACTGCCTTGAGTATCGTTGCCAATGAAAGTGTCGATCTTATATTGCTGGATATAATGATGCCGGGACTAAATGGCTATGATGTATGTATTAAGTTAAAAGACAATACAAAAACAAGAGATATACCTGTAATATTTTTAACTGCTATGAGTGATGAAGAGAGTATAGAGAAAGCCTTTGACTCAGGCGGTGTTGACTATGTAACCAAACCTTTTAGACCTAAAGAGTTGTACGCGAGGGTTAAAACACAGTTAAATATCAACTATTTACAAAAAAAGGATAAAGAGTATAAAAAGCAAAAAGCGATAAGCGAGCTTGCTCATAATATAGCTCATCACTGGAGACAGCCTTTATCTGCAATTTCAACTACGGCAAGCGGTATCTCCATTAAAAATATGATAGATGACCTTACTGATGAAGAGCTTGAACAGATGTGTGAAAACATTGTCAAAACAACTGTGTCTTTATCTTCTACGCTGGAAAATTTTGATACACTTATAAATATAACACCTTCAAATGAAGAGATAAATCTTTTAGAGTTTATCCAGAAGAATCATGATCTTATTTTTCAGGAATTAATAGATCAAAATAGTACAATCTTGGTAAACATAGATGATGATGTTAGTTTATCCGTTAATTCTCATCAGTTGATACAGGTTTTATTATCATTGGTAAAAAATTCAAATGAAGCATATATCTCTGAAGATATAAAAAATAGAATTTTCGGGATAAAAAGCTGGAAAGAGAAAAATAAGGTAATAATTCAGATTTATGACAATGCAGGCGGTATTCCCGTAAATATAGTAGATAGAATATTTGAACCTTATTTTACAACCTATCACCAATCTGAGGGTAAGGGGTTGGGACTTTATAATACTCAAAAAATCGTATCAGAGGTATTTTTGGGTTATATATGGGTATCTAATCTTAAATTTGAACACAATAAAAATCTTTATAATGGTGCAAGCTTTACCATAGAGATACCTTTCAGAAAATAAAATTTTACGGAGTTTATATGCAAAAGTCTACAATTTTAATAGTTGATGATACTGAAACAAATATAGATATATTATTAGAACTTTTAAGCAATAAGTATGATCTATTGGTTGCAGTTGACGGAACTACCGCAGTAGAGACAGTCCTAAGTGAAAAAATAGACTTAATACTACTGGATATTATGATGCCTTACATGGATGGTTTTGAGGTTTGTGAATCATTAAAGAGATTAAAAGAGACAAAAGATATCCCAATTATTTTTCTAACGGCAAAAACAGATGAAATAAGTATAGCAAAAGCGTATGAAGTGGGCGGTATAGACTATATCTCAAAACCTTTTAAACCAATAGAATTACTAGCTAGAATAAAAACACAATTAAAAGTTAAAAAACTTATAGATAATCTTAAAAGATCTAAAGATGAACTTAAACTTTTGGCCTCAACAGATTCTATGACAAAACTTTACAACAGAAGATACTTTTCAAAAGTGTCTGAACATATATTTGATCTTGCAAAAAGGGATAAGGTTCCACTTTCGGTGATACTGCTTGATATTGATAAGTTCAAGGATATAAACGACACTTACGGTCATAATATCGGTGATGAGATTATCATAAAATTAGCTAATAAATTAAAAGAACATCAAAGAAAAAGTGATATAGTATGCAGATACGGCGGTGAGGAGTTTGTGCTTTTACTTCCAAATACATCAAGTGAGGGTGCAATGACTGTTGCAAATAAAATAAAAGAGGAAGTTGAAAATACTACAACTGATATTTCAGATGATATTAAAATAAAATTTACCGTAAGTTTGGGAGTTTCAGACATTGAGAATAGAAGCGAAAACAGTATTGAAGCAGCATTGATAAGGGCAGACAAAGCACTATATAAAGCTAAAGAAACCGGTAGAAATAAAGTGATATGTAATATACTAAATAAGGATATAAATTGAAAGAGATTAAACCGTATAGTATTCTTTTTATAGAAGATGAGATAGGGATTAGAAAAAATTATGTTAAGTTTTTAAAGAGATATTTTACAAATGTTTACGAGGCAACCAACGGTGAGGAAGCTTATGCCGTCTATAAGGAGAAAAAACCGGATATATTGATTATTGATATAAATATACCAAAATTAAACGGGATTGAATTACTAACTAAAATACGACAAAATGACCATACAACAAAAGCTTTGATGCTTACGGCTCATTCTGAGAAAAACTACCTTTTAGAAGCGGTGGAACTAAAATTGACTAAATATCTGATCAAGCCAATAAGCAGAGCAAGTCTCAAAGATGCTATAAACTTAGTAATTGAAGAACTTAACAAATTTAAAACAATATCGAGTAAATTAATAGATATTAAAAATGATTACGTTTGGAATAATGATACAAAAGAGTTATATCAAGATGATATTTTACAGCAACTTACGGCAAAAGAGACGAAAGTTTTAGACCTGTTTTTAAATAACCTCTCAAGATCGCTTTCATATGATGATATTATAGTTAATATTTGGGATGATTTTGAGAACAATAAAATTGATTCAGTTAAAACTTTGATAAAAAACCTTAGAAGAAAACTTCCTGAAGGTACCATACAAAATGTTTATGGAATAGGATATAAAATTGATCTATAGTGATAAAAAAACAATACTTGTAGTTGATGACAATGTATCAAATGTAGATGTACTTTTGTCAATTCTGGAAGAGTATGACATAATAGCATCACTTGATGGTGATACTGCTTTAAATATACTTTCCAAAGATAATGTAGATTTGATACTTCTTGATATAATGATGCCTGAAATGGATGGTTTTGAAGTGTGTCAAAGAATAAAAAAAGACCCAAAGATCAATAAAATACCTATAGTTTTTTTAAGTGCAAAAGATAATATTGAAGATATTAAAAAAGGTTTTGAACTTGGTGCGGTTGATTATGTTTCAAAACCGTTTAATCCAATAGAACTAAAAAGTAGAATAAAAACACATCTAAGGTTAAGGTCCTATGAGCAGGAACTTGAAACTCGTGTAAATTATGAGATAGAAAAGTCAAAAGATAAAGATAAAATGATTTTTCATCAAAACAAACTTTCCTCTATGGGTGAGATGATTGAAAATATTGCACATCAGTGGAGACAACCTTTATCTCAAATAAATTCAGCACTTTTAATTGTAGATGATGAACTGTATAATATGAATATAGAAAATGAACTTTTAGAAGAAAAACTAACAGAGATAGAATCCTTGACTAAATATATGTCTGAAACTATAGATGACTTTAAAGATTTTATAAAAAAAGATATGGATAAAAAACTATTTAATATAAAAAGTTGTATCGACAATGCTGTATCTATAATAAAAGGCTCTTTAGATTACTATAGTATAGAATTATCAACTAATATAATTGATGTTTGTGAATTTAAAGGGTACCCAAATGAGCTTCAGCAGGTGATTCTTGTGATCTTAAATAATGCTAAAGATGTTTTAATCTCAAAAGAGATAAAAGATCCAAAAATATCTATAAGCTTAGAGAGGATTGACAAGATATGTACAATTAAAATTTGTGATAATGCAGGTGGAATTGACAATACTATTATAGATAAAGTGTTTGATCCATATTTTACAACCAAACACAAATCGCAAGGGACGGGTCTTGGGTTGTATCTTTCAAAAAAAATAATAGAACAAAGCACAAACGGCTCAATATATGTTAAAAATTCGCAAAACGGTGCATGTTTTTATATTGAACTTGAATCTTAGAATATTTATAGATCCCATTTATTTGTATGAAATAAGTTTCAAGGAACTTTTGGATATAATCCCCTTTAAATATAACAATTTTTAAGGATAGAGATGTTTGATAAAAGTATAGAAGCTTACGAAGAGGCAAAAAAAGTTATCCCCGGGGGAGTTGATTCTCCGGTTCGTGCATTTGGCGGTGTTATGGGTACCCCTCCATTTATAGAAAAAGGGCAGGGGAGTTACATGTATGATGTAGACGGTAACAAATACCTTGATTTTGTACAAAGCTGGGGTCCACTTATCTTTGGTCACCGTGATGCTGATATTGAAGCCTCTGTTATGGAAACAGTTAAAAAAGGTCTTTCCTTCGGTGCTCCAACACAACTTGAAACGGATCTTGCAAACGAGATTGTTGAGATGTTTGATAATATTGACAAAGTAAGATTTGTATCTTCCGGAACTGAAGCTGTTATGTCTGCAATAAGAGTTGCAAGAGGTGTTACAGGTAAAAATGATATCATCAAGTTTGAAGGTAACTACCACGGACACAGTGACAGCTTACTTGTAGCTGCAGGAAGCGGTATGGCTACATTTGGAGCTCCTAGTTCTCCGGGAGTACCTGCTGATCTTATAAAGCATACACTTTTAACAGAATACAACAACATAGAGCAGTTAGAAAAGTGTTTCTTGGAGTCTTCCAATGTTGCTTGTATCATCATAGAACCAATAGCCGGAAATATGGGGCTGGTTCCAGCTAGCGAAGAGTTCCTTGCAAAATGTAGAGAGCTTTGTGATGCAAACGGTGCAATACTTATCTTTGATGAAGTTATGTCCGGATTTAGAGCTTCTTTAAAGGGTGCACAAGGGATAGTATCTACAAAACCCGATATGGTAACTTTTGGTAAGGTTATCGGTGCCGGTATGCCTGTAGGTGCCTTTGCAGGATCATTTGAAATTATGTCACAACTTAGCCCTGAAGGTAAAATATATCAAGCAGGAACACTAAGCGGTAACCCTGTAGCGATGGCAGCAGGTCTTACGAGCCTGAAAAAATTAAAAGAAGATAAAGATATCTACAACAGACTAAATAGAAAAGCTGTTAAGTTAGTTGAAGGATTAAAAGCAGCAGCAGATGCAAGCAATATACCGCTTCAAATTAACACAAGAGGAAGTATGTTCGGGTTCTTCTTCTGTGACTTTGTACCTGTAAACGTAAAAGAGGTCGGTAAATGTGACTTTGAAAGATTTGCAAAGTTCCATAACGAGATGTTAAAAAAAGGATTCTATTTTGCATGTAGTCAATATGAAGCAGGATTTATCTGTGATTCTATGACTGACGGGGATATAGAAGATACTATTAAAGCCGCATATGAAGTTATGGCTGTACTTTAACAGTTAAATTAATTTTTGTAAAAGCCTCATCCTTTTGGTGGGGTTTTTTTATGCAAAGACAAATTATAAAAATGATAGTAGATTTTAGATAAAATATATCTATTAAAATACAATTTATTTTCAAAATAATGATTACATTACAAAATGACATATATTTAAAGAGTATAAAAATTTAATGCTAAAATTAGAAAAATTAAACTAGGGTTACACAATGGCAAATGAGAGAAAAACTGAAATTATTACAAGAGATCATTTTAATCAATTTCTAAATGATGTAGAGATTGAAGAACAAAGTTCCGATAATATTAAAATTGATAAATTACTTAAAAATACCTCAAAAAAAGGAAACGGGAAAGGTTATCCTGAATTTTTAATCACCTATAAAACTAATTTAGATCTATTAATCGTAATTGAATGTAAAGCTGATATAGAAAAACATGAAAGTAAAAATAGAAATAAATATTCGCAATATGCCGTTGATGGAGTATTATTATATGCATCATTTCTATCAAAAAGTTATGATGTCTTAGCAATAGCCATAAGTGGAGAAAAGAGGAGTAATTTAAAAGTTTCACATTTTTTACATCTTAAAGATGAAAAAAAAGCAACGCAGGTTTTTGGAGATAAATTACTAAGTGCGGAAGATTATCTAAACGGGTACTTAAAAAGTCCGGAAAAATTTAGACAAGATTATAATAAACTTTTAGATTTTACAAAAGATTTAAATGATAAATTGCATACTCATAAAATTTTGGAGAGCCAGAGAAGTTTATTGATAAGTGCTGTATTAATTGCTCTTGAGAGTGAACCGTTTAAGCAATCTTATGCTTCACATAAGAGACCTGAGAATTTAGCAAGTTCTTTAATTCAGACAGTTTCAAATGAATTAGAAAGTGCGAATATTAGCGGTAAAAAGTTAAAGAACTTAAATACTCAATTTAGTTTTATTCAAACCGATACTTCTTTATCTCAAAAAGATAAAGTTTTAAAAGAAGTTATTGATGATATTGATGAAAATATTAATACATTTATTAGAACACATAAATATTTTGATGTGTTAGGACAACTATATATTGAATTTTTAAGATATGCGAATAGTGATAAAGGTTTAGGAATTGTTTTAACACCGCCGCATATAACACAACTATTTTCGGATTTAGCACAAGTAAATAAGAATTCTATTGTTTATGATAATTGTACAGGTACCGGTGGATTTTTAATAAGCGCCATGAAAAAAATGATTGATGATGCCGCAGGTGATGAAGAAAAAGTTAAAGAGATAAAATCTAAACAACTAATAGGAACAGAATATCAATCACATATTTTTGCATTGGCCGTATCAAATATGTATATCCATCAGGATGGCAAAACAAATATTATAAACGGCAGTTGTTTTGATGATGAAGTTATAAAAGAGGTAAAAGAAAAAAAACCAACTGTAGGGTTTTTAAATCCTCCATACAAATCCAATAAAAAAACTGATACAGATGAATTAGAGTTTATTTTAAATAATTTAGAATGTTTAGTTGCAGGAGGAACTTGTATAGCAATTGTACCGATGCAAAGTGCATTAGCCATCAGCGGTAAAGTTTATGAATTTAAAAAGAAAATTCTTGAAAAACACACATTAGATGCTGTATTATCAATGCCTGATGAGCTATTTTTTAATTCAAAAGTCGGTGTAGTATCTTGTGTTATGATATTTACGGCCCATAAACCGCATTCAAACTTTAAAGAAACATATTTCGGATATTATAAAAATGATAACTTTATAAAACGAAAAGGTAAAGGTAGATTTGACGGTTTGGGGCTTTGGGAAGAAACCAAACATAAATGGTTGTCAAATTTTATAAATAAAAAAGATGAAGCTGGGTTTAGTGTAAATCAGATAGTTAATGCAGATATGGAATGGGTAGCAGAAGCATATATGGAAACAGACTATTCAGATATAGAAAATATCAATTTTGAAGATACAATTTTAAATTATGTTACATTTCTGCATAAAAATAAACTTATTGACAAAGTTGACAATGATGAATAGATTAGTAAAAATTTCTGATATATTTGATATAAAATATGGGAATAGTCTAGAATTAATAAATTTATTACAATGTAAAAGTACAGATTATAATTCAATACCATTTGTATCAAGAACAGAAAATAATAATGGTGTTTCATCATTTGTAGAAAAAGAGTTTGAAATTGAGCCAAATCCACCTCACACTTTGTCTGTTGCTGTTGGAGGTTCCGTATTGTCAACGTTTTATCAGCCTTTAGAATATTATACGGGTTTTCATGTATTGGTTTTATCATCAAGAGAACAATTAAGTATTATAGAGATGTTATATTATGCAAAGGTTATTAGTCTAAATAAATATAGATATAATTACGGACGACAGGCAAATAAAACATTGAAAGATATTTTAATACCTCAATATATACCAAATAGTGTACAAAACCAGTTGTCTTTTTTATATGAAAAAACTTTAAACAATCTTGTAAAAAACCCTATAAACAGTAATAAGTTAAGTTTAAATATTAATAATTGGCAAAGTTTCAAATTAGAAGATCTGTTTTATATTAAAGGTAGTAAAACTACACCTTTATGGGAATTAAAAGATTATGGAGAGGGGATATACCCTTATGTTACTACTAAAGCAACAAATAACGGTATAGATAATTTTTATAATTACTACACGGAAGAGGGAAATGTTTTAACGGTAGATAGTGCAGTTTTAGGTTATTGTGCATATCAAGAGTTACCATTTTCAGCAAGTGATCATGTAGAGAAACTCATTCCAAAATTTGAATTAAATAGATATATTGCTTTATTTTTAACAACAATTATTAATTCTGAACAATATAGATATAATTACGGTAGAAAATGTAGTCAAACAAGAATGAAAACCATAAATATAAAATTACCGACAAAAAATAACAAGCCGGATTTTAAATATATGGAAAACTATATAAAATCTTTAAATTATTCAGCATCACTTGATAATTCAAATAACAAACTGTAAAAAGAGTTACCTTGGCTTATTAAAACTATTTATGCGGTGCTCAATTTACTTTGGCTGAAACAAAAAATCTGTATAACACTTACTGTTTTAGATATTAAGTGATAACTTGATATACTCCCGATTATAATATACCAATAAGGAGATAAAATGATTAAACATATTGTATTTTTTAAATTGCCGCAAGGGTTTGAACAAAAAGATATTTTAGTTGAAAAACTAAACAGCTTGAAAGACCAAATTGATTTTATTAGAGGATTAGAGGTCGGTATAAACTTTATGGACAGCGACAGAGCTTTTGATATCTCTTTAACTGTTATTTTAGACAATAAAGATGCACTGGCATCTTATGCAACACATCCATATCATCTTCCCGTAGTTGATTTTATAAAATCAAAGGATATAGAGACTAAAGTTGTTGACTATGAGATGGAGAAGAAAACTACCGAAGGTGAGTTTGGAAATGCAAATATAATTAAAAAAGCAAACCAGTACTTTGACGGTCAAGTTACAAGCAGAACTGTTATAGAAGCAGACGGGTCTAAAAAAACACTTGGTATAATGATGCCGGGAACTTATACTTTCGGTACAAAAGATGCAGAACATATGGAGATCTTGGCTGGTCATGTGGAAGTTGAGTTCCCCGATGACAGTAACAAAGAGACTATAAAAGGCGGTGAGTACTTTGAAGTACCTGCAAACTCTAGTTTTGATATAAAAGTAATAGAAGTTACTGATTATTGCTGTACTTATATTAAGTAAACAGGTAGTTGATTTTATGGAAGAAAACAAAGAGAATCAAGAAGAAGTACCAAAACACAGAGATAAGATAGAAGCACTAGATCACCTCTCTTTAGGTATCTCTATAGCAGTTGCAATTGCTCTTGGAGTTGGGCTTGGACTACTGTTAAAAAGCTGGACAGGTTATACCTGGACCTTATGGCTTGGTGTATTTTATGGGGTAGCAGCAGCTTTTTTAAATGTAAAAAAAGCCTACACTAAAGCTAAAAAAGAGCTTGATAAGCTGGCTGATGACCCAAAATATGCCCATCTTAAAGAGCATGGGTTTAGTGATAAAGATGATAAATAAAGCTTTAAAGGTGCTATTGACGGTTGATGCAGGTGTAGTTGCATTTTGCCTTTTAACGGGAAACACAATATGGCTTATAAATACACAAATTGCATTTTTCAGCTCATTGATGGTCACACTGGGTTCATATATGGGATATAGGAAAAATATCTCAAGCAGAGTTGAAAACCACAGTTCATATGATGACGGCTATGATGAGCTTGACCAAATGGATGACAGATATGATCTTTACTCACCTGAGGTTCCTCAAGAGCAAATCCAAGAGGAACTTACAAAGGAGCAGATTAAAGAGGAGATCGATAAATCCAAAAAGTCTTTAAAAAAGAACTATATCAAAAACTTTATAGGGGGCTTCAGCGGTATGGCTTCACTTTACAGACTTGCCGGATATATTGGGCTTATTATCGGGTTTTTCTATTTGAATAATAACGGATATTTACATATCTTATCTTATATCTTTGGTTTTATTATTGTTCCTGTATGTGCATTAATCTTACAGTTTACAATGAAAAATGAGTCAAGCAAGTTTTAATATGTTATATTAATTTTAAATCAGGATGGAAAAGTGCATTATCATACTAAACCAATAGAAAAAACACTGGAACATCTTGAGGCTAACCATAACGGTCTAAGCTCTAAAGAGGCTAAAAAACGTATTTTACATTTTGGTAAAAATACACTTCCAATCGAAACAAAAAAAACTGTTGCAGATATATTTTTAGAACAGTTTAAAAGTCCGATAATATACATACTTCTAATTGCATCGGTGGTATCATTTGCTATAAAAGAGTTTACGGACGGTTTTTTTATTGTTGCTATTTTAATTATAAACGCTATTATAGGAACATACCAAGAGTATACGGCAGAGGAAAAAGCTGATGGCTTGAAAAAGTCGGTAAAGACCTATGTTAATACATTAAGAGACAATAATATCACACGTATAAATAGCGAACTTATAACTATAGGTGATATACTTTATTTTGAAACAGGTTCCAAAATACCTGCAGATTGCCGTTTGTTAGAGACTACCCAATTATCTGTAGATGAATCACTCCTAACAGGAGAGTCCGTAAATGTAACAAAAGATGCTTTGTTTCTATCCGATGATCAAGATTTAACAATAGGTGACAGATACAATATGCTTCATGCAGGCTCATACGTAACAAAGGGTAGAGCAAAGGCAGTGGTAACATCTATTGCCAAAGATACCCAAATAGGTACTATAGCATCATTACTTGCAGAATCCAAAGACCCTAAACCCCCTTTGATAAAAAGGATGGAAGGATTTTCACTTAATATTGCAAAGGCTATAGGTGTGGTTATTGTGTTGTTTATACTTTGGGGGGTATATTATCAGTTTGGTTTAAAAGAGATATTCTTCGTAAGTGTTGCACTTGCAGTGTCGTCAATACCCGAGGGACTACCTGTTGCAATTACTATTGCTTTAAGTTCTGCTAGTATAATAATGAGTAAAAAGAACGTAATAGTAAGAAAACTCTCTGCCATAGAGGGTTTGGGTTCATGTACTTTTATAGCCAGTGACAAAACAGGAACATTGACAAAAAATATATTAAGTGTAGATAGTTTTGTTACTATTAATTGTATAAGTGAAGATTCTGTAAAAAAAAATAAAGATATTTTAAATGGCTTTATACTTTGTAATGAGTCTAGTTATATAAAAAAAGATAAAGATTATGAGTTTTTGGGAGATCAGGTTGATATAGCTTTTTTAAGATATGCAATAGAAGTAGATGAAAACTCTTTAAATATAAAAGAAAAAGCTGTAATAAATGAGATAATTCCATACGAATCACAAAAAGCATACTGTGCTAGCTCACATCTTATAGATAATAAGAATATCCAGTATATAAAGGGTTCTGTGGAGACTATTATAGAGTATTGTGATTTGGATAATGAACAAAAACAAGCTGTTTTGGAGCAAAATTCAAGTTTGGCAGCAGATGGTTTTAAAAATATTGCTATTGCTTATAAAAACTCTTCAACAAAAAATATAGTATTGGAAGATTTTAAATATCTTGGTACTGCCGCTTTTGTTGATCCATTAAGGGATGATACAAAAGAAGCTGTACAAAAAGCACAACAAGCAGGGATAGATGTGGCAATAGTAACGGGTGATCACCCCAATACAGCTTATTATATAGCAAAAAAACTTGGTGTTGCAATAGATAAAGATGAAATTATAACCGGTGAAGAGATTGAAAAATGGATACAAAACGGTGAAAATGAAAAGCTTATTGAACATAAAAGAGTTTTTGCCAGAGTATCTCCTGAACATAAGCAAAAAATTGTAACTGCATTTCAAAGGCTAGGGCACTTTGTAGCAGTAACGGGTGACGGAGTCAATGATGCCCCTGCATTAAAATATGCCGATATCGGTATATCTATGGGAAAATGCGGTACAGATGCGGCAAGACAGTCAAGTGATATGATCCTTACGGATGACTCCTTTAGTTCTATAGTAAACGGTATAAAAGAGGGAAGGGTGGCATATGATAATATAAGAAAAGTGATTTATCTTCTTATCTCAACGGGCTTTGCGGAGATAGTACTTATTATCTTAGCTATGCTGTTTCATTTGCCATTGGCTCTTCTTCCCGTACAACTTCTTTGGCTAAATCTTGTAACAAACGGTATTCAAGATGTTGCCTTGGGGCTTGAAAAAGCGGAAAGCGATGTTTTAAAAAGAAAACCAAGAGCTCCAAAGGAGCCTATTTTTAACAAGTTAATGATAAGTAGGGTTTTAGTAGGCGGTTTATATATGGGGATAACTGCATTTATAGTGTTTTTTACACTTATAAACAGCGGTTACAGTGAGGACAGTGCCAGAAATATAACCCTGCTTTTAATGGTACTGTTTGAAAATGTACATGTATTTAACTCAAGAACAGAGAAACAGTCTATTTTTAAAATAAATCATCTAAAAAATAAATTTCTTCTATTGTCGGTTATAGCGGCACAGTTAATACATATAGTATCTATGTATATCCCTTTTATGCAGTCGCTTTTAGATATACAGCCTGTTTCACTTTCAATGTGGCTGATACTTTTTTCTATCGCATTGATATTAGTTGCGGTTATGGAGTTGGAAAAGAAATTATTTAAAGGTTTTAGATGAGTGTAAATAGTAATATATATCTTCTTAGCGATAAAAATATAGATGGTGTAAATACGCTCCCTATCATTGAAATAAACTATATCCCAAGAGATATTGATCTAGATTGCTATGATGCTTTGATATTTACCTCAAAAAACGCCGTAAAGGGATTGAACAATATTACAAAATATTGGAAAAAGATCCCCTCTTATGCAATCGCCCCTCAAACTGCCAAATTTATAAAAGATCTAGGGGGATATCTTGCATATGAAGGGAAAAAACATCACGGTAATGAATTTGCTCTTGAATTAATTGAACAGCTAAAAGGGAAAAAAGTTTTATATATAAGAGGATCAAAAATTGTTTCAGATCTTGTTGAGATATTAAATAGTAACAATATAAAATGTGATCAATCTATCGTGTATAGTACAAGCTGTAAAAAATATAATAATCTCAATCTCCCTAAAGAGTCTATAATAATATTTTCCTCCCCCTCAACTATAAAATGCTTTTTTGATAATAATTTATGGGATGATAGTTTTAAGGCAGTATGTATAGGTAATACAACTGCCAAATATATCCCAAAAGATATTAAATATTTTATATCCAAGGAAACATCACTTGAATCATGCATAAAAAAAGCCAATGAGTTATTGGGAAATAATTTTGATTTAAATTTTTAAATACTATATATTTAGTTCCTATATGATAAAATCATATTAATTGTTAAAAAATAACAAAGGTAATATTATGTTCAAATCGATTATTCATTCACGTCACCCCTCAGTTGATAACTTTTTAGAAATATTGCTTGATCAAAAATTTGATAAAAACAAAGCAGAAAAAATGCTTCCTAAGATCAATAAAAATTACAAATTTGATGATGGTGATACCCTCCTTGATAAATGCCTTCGTAAAAACAAATTTAAAGCAGCAAGCTGGATAGTACAGCAGGGTATAGAGATAACAACAAGAAATAAGGATAATGTTTCTACAGTTAGATATGCAATTGAAAAGGGTGATATTATAGTAGTTGATAATATTGTAAAACATTCTGATTTCAATATAAATCAAGTTGATGAAAACGGAAGGTCGCTGCTTCAAGATGCAGTGATACTCGGGTATGATAAAATATCAGAGATATTGATAAATCAAGATATCGATGTAAATATAAAAGACAAATACAAAAGAAATGTTTTATTTGATGCTGTAAATTACGGTAGTATGCAGATAGTTGACAGAGTTTTAAGTGTGGAAGGGTTGGAGCTTAATAATATTGATATTGAGGGCAATACGGTTCTTCATCAGCAACCTGTTTTAGACAATGACAATCTTGCAATTAAACTCCTGGAAAATGGAGCAGACCCCACAATATTTAATAAAGAGGGGTATAATTTTCTTACACACACCGCTTTAAGAGGAGATGAGGGAAAAGAGCTTCTTGATATAGCAATTAGTTACGGATGTAATTTAAATGTTAAAAATACTAATCAAAACACCGTACTTATGGAAGTTTTACAATCCTTTTCAAAAATAGACAATACGGAAATTGAAAGAAGAAGTGAACTAAAAAGTGTTGCAAAAAAGCTTATAGACGGCGGGTCTGATTTAAATGAGAAAAACAAACACGGTGAAACTATGCTTTTTAGCATGATAAGAAAAGGCGATAGGGACGGTTGTGCATTTGTGCTTGAGAATAGATCAGATCCAAATGTTAAAAACAATAATCAAGAAACACCTTTACATATAGCTGTACTTAAAGGAACTACATTCTTGGATATGATTATTCTTCTTATACAATACGGTGCAGATCCGACAATACCTAATAAGTTTAGACATACGGTACCTGAGGTTTTAAATGAAGTTATTTTACAATTGTATAAGTTAAAGCCTATCTCCCATAAAGAGTATCTTCCTAGTCTTGTGTCTACGGGACAGTATATGATTATTTTAAAAGAGATAATATCATTGAAACAATTTAACTTTGATTACTATGACTCTCACGGGTATCCACTTTTTTTTCTCCCTTTTTTATACGGTGATATAAAAACAACTCAACTATATCTTTCAAAAGGTTTTAAGATAAATACAAAAGACAAGTACGGAAACAACCTTTTTTTTAGATATGTGTTAAACTGTTTTGAGAATGGAGAATATTTTAAAGAGTTTAGAGATAATCTTGTGTTTTTATTAGTTAATAAGATTGATATTAGAATAACCAATGATGATGGTCAAACTATAGCATCAAGAGTTGCTTTAATACCAAAATGTAATTTAAAACTTTTTAGAAAATTGGCTGAAGTAACCAAGCAGGATTATAACGCTGTTGACAAAGAAGGAAGAACAATAATACATAATTGTGTATTCGGGAAAAATATAGAGTTATTGAAAATTGTTTACGGTGTAGAGAGAAATACACAAAATATTTCCGATAACAATAATATGTTGCCAATAACCTATGCTGCACTTTTTGGTTATCAGGAGATTGTCGTAGAGCTTTTAAGAAGAAACGCCGTTGTAAACAGCGGAAAGAGTATATCTAAAGAGATAAAAGAGAAATATAGAAACTATTTGATTAATCTTGATAATCTTCTTGTGGGTATAGATGATAAAATAATGATAAGAAAGATCAATATACTTATTGAGCAAACTCAAAAAGATTTTAAATGAGAAAAAATAAATAATAACATGATATAATCAATAACAACAACTAAATGTAAGGTTATATCATGGAAAAGTCTAAAATCTCTACAAGGTTTTTTAAGGTAATAATATATATCTCGATCTCTGTGCTTTTGTTAGCTTTTATTATCTCTTACTTTATAGTTAAAGATATAAATACGGATGCACAAATCATGGTAAAAAATAATATATCTATAAAAATAGAAAATAAAATTAAAAATTACCTACAGGTGGGTATCACAAATGCCATATCTATATCAAAAAACAAATCACTAGTAGAAGCTTTAATAAATAACGATAAAGATAGTGCCTATGATATCCTTTATGAATTGTCTCAAGAATACATCAGATCATCTCAATATAAAAATCCACAAATACATATACATACTAGTGATGTAACATCCTTTATGAGATCTTGGGATAAGGACCATAACGGAGATCCTTTAAAAGAATTTAGACATACTATAAATAGAGTAAAGAAAACAAAAAGTGCCGTAACTGCTATAGAGGTTGGCTGGGCTGATCTTGTTATAAGGGGTATTGTTCCGATTATAGATAAAGGCAAGTATGTAGGTTCTTTAGAATTTATACAAGATTTTTCAAGTATAGAAAAAGAGCTGGAGAAAGAAAATAAGCATCTACTGGCGTTAGTTGACACCACTTTGCTGAAAAACATACAGAATACAGAGACGGTTATCAATAAATATGCTTTGGTACAAAAGAAATATGATACTGAATCTTTCAATATATTAAAGAATTTAGATTTTGATGAACTTATAAAAAAAGGATATATGAAACAAGAGGGAAAAATATTTATTACAAAAGAGATACGTGGTTTTAATAATTCATTTATAGGTTATTATGTTATTATACATGATGCAAAAGCAATTAATAACATAATCTCAAAATCTCAAGAGATTGCCAATATGTTTATTGGTTTGATGATATTAATGACGGTTATTATGATTATAATGTTAAACAAGATAGTTGAGCAGTTAATAACCCAAAACCTTACAAAAGTGAGTGACGGTCTTGTAAGCTTCTTTAACTATTTAAACAAAAAAAGCAATTCTATTGAAACCATAGACATACAAACGCACGATGAAATTGGTCAAATGGCATTGGAGATAAATGATAATATAGAATATATAAAAATATTAATAGAAAAAGAGAATCAGGATAATTGGATAAAAGCAGGAGTAGGTAAACTTAATAAAAAGCTTTTAACTATCTCTAAAAAAGTTGATATTAGTAATGTTTCTGTAGGTTTTTTATGTGAATATTTAAATGCCGGCGTGGGTGCATTATATATTAACAGTGAAGATAACAAAGAACTGACGCTAGAGGGAACTTATGCTTTTGTAAAACGTAACAGCTTATCAAATATATTTAAATTAGGTGAGGGGGTTGTAGGGCAGGTTGCTTTACAAAGATCACCTATATTATTACAAAATATAGAGCGTACAAATATCCATATTGTAACAGGAACTACAGATGAACCTTCGTTTAATACATATACCTTCCCTTTAATAT
>JAYEMD010000020.1:22464-60707 GCA_034717895.1 Campylobacterota bacterium
TGAACTATACGGAGTTATAGAGATAGGATCAACCAAACAATTTAATGACAATGAACTAAAATTTTTTGATATCTCATCTGAGATAATAACTACGACACTTTTTTCATCTATAAAAAATGAAAAAGTAACAGAACTTCTTAAAGATACTGAAGTTATAAATAAACAACTACAAAAAGAGAAAAGAATAACCGAAAAAAGTAATAAAGAGCTTCAAAAACAACAGGTAAAACTAGAAGAAGCAAACTCTCAGATGCAAGAGCAGCAGGCACAACTTGAAGAAGCAAACTCTCAGATGCAGGAACAGCAAGCACAACTAGAAGAAGCAAATGCCCAAATGGAAGAGCAGCAAGTACAGTTAAAACACTCAGAAAAAGAATTAAAAAAACAAAATAAAATTCTAGAAAAATCAAAAGAAATATTAAATGAAAAAGCAATTGCACTAGAGGAATCAAATAAATATAAAAGTGAATTTCTTGCAAATATGAGTCACGAGTTAAGAACACCTTTAAATTCAATTATTTTACTCTCTAGTATGATAAGAGAAAATAAAAAAGGAAATCTGAATAAAGATGATATTAAAAAGGCCAATATTATTAATAGTTCAGGGGAAGAGCTATTAAGACTAATAAATGATGTATTGGATCTTTCAAAAATTGAAGCAGGAAAAATGGAGTTACATACGGATAGTTTTGATTCTACAAGTTTTATAAATGAGATAAAGGATATGTTTGAATATTCCGTAACCAATAAAGGTATTGAGTTTATTGCAGAAGATCACTACAACAATATAATAATAACTGATAGAGATAAACTTTCTCAAATAGTTAGAAACTTTTTGTCAAACTCTTTAAAATTTACACAAAAAGGGTATATAAAGTTTAGTATTGAAGAAGATAATAATATAAAAATATATGTTCAGGATACGGGTATAGGTATAAGTAAAGAAAAGTTATCGGTAATTTTTGATGCATTTACACAAGCTGACGGAAGTACCAGTAGAAAATACGGGGGAACCGGCTTAGGACTGTCTATAACTAAACAATTCAGCAAACTTATGGGTGGAGATGTATTTGTAGAGTCAAAAGAGGGTGAAGGAAGTATATTTACCGTTGTGATACCTAATATTAAGAAAAATAAGGAGATAAAATATTCACAAAAAGAGGAAACAGTATCTATTAAAAACGATGACAGAGACAAGATAGTAAAATCTTCAAAGCCGTTTTTAGTTATAGAGGATAATGAAACATTTGCTTCTATATTAAAAGAGAGCATAAATGAAAAAGGTGATCTGGCAATTATCGAAACAACAGGAAAAGATGGTTTAAAAGCAGCTAAAGAGTTTGAACATATTCAAGGGATATTATTAGATCTTGGTTTACCTGATATGGATGGTATAGAGGTTCTTAAAACATTAAAATCAGATCTTGATACAAAATCTATACCCGTATATATTATTTCAGGTAAAAAGCCCTCTAAAGAGGATGAATTTAAAGAAGCCGTAGGGTTTAAACAAAAACCTTTAAGTAATGATGACTTTCAATCTGTATTTAAGGAACTGGAAGAATATAACAATAAACAGATAAAAAACCTTCTTATAGTTGAAGAGGATAAGAAGCAAAGAGAATCTATGATTGAATATCTCTCTATGGACTCTGTTAATATTATAGGTACAGGGAAAATAGATGAAGCTATAAAATATATCAATACCGGTGATCTTGATGCTATAGTAGTAGATCTTACTATAGAAAATAAAAGTACATTTGATATATGTGAATATATAAAAAATAACAATTTAGATATACCGATAGTCGTATATACAAAAAAAGCACTTTCTAAAGAGCAGGAGGATAAAATAAAGCAATATAACTCTACTATTATTGTAAAATCTGTTGATTCAAATGAGATATTAAAAAATGAAGTGGAGGGCTTTTTACATAAAGTAAAGAGTAACAATAAAAACCAATCTATAGCCACGTCAAAATTTGATCTAAAAGGTAAGAAGATATTGGTCGCCGATGATGATATGAGAAATACTTTTATACTTGTAGAGATTTTAGAAGATATAAATGCACAAGTACTAACTGCTGCAAACGGCAAAGAAGCTTTAGAACAACTTCAAAACAATACGGATGTGGATCTTATTCTTATGGATATAATGATGCCTGTGATGGATGGATATGAAGCAATTGGATTAATTAAGGATAATGATCTTTTAAAAGATATACCAATAATTGCCCTAACAGCGAAAGCTATGCAGCAAGACAGACAGAAATGTTTAGACGTAGGTGCAGATGATTTTTTAACTAAACCTCTTAATATGGAAACATTTACCGGAGTTATCTCTTCTTGGATTAATTAGAAAATGATAAAAATAATAGAAACAAAGAGATATAGTAAAGTTCTTATTCAAGAGAATATTACCAAAGATGAACAAAAACAACTTATAAAGATAATAAAAAACAGCATAAACCTGGAATTGACCCTTATTGATATAGAGAATATCTCATCAACTATAATCTTACAGCTACAAAAGCATAAGAGTAAAGTATCATTACATACAAATACAAAAACTTTATGGTTATATCTAAAAAAACTCTTCTTTGATATTTCAATGAATTATGAAAGAAATAACTTTAGGGTTCAAACAGTAGTACCAAAAGCAATAGGAATAGGGGGGAGTGCAGGCTCTTTGGCAAATATAGAAAAGGTTATTAGATCTATCCCTTACTCAGATTTGTCAATATTTATAGTTATTCATATCCTGCCTACTGAGAAAAGTAGATTGATTGATATATTTAACAACTGTACCAATTATACTGTTAAAGAGCCCGTAAACGGTGAAAAGGTTGAAAAAGGGCATATATATGTGGCAAAGCCGGATCTGCATATGAGTATTGAAAATGGTCGTATATATAATCTTCGCACTAATAAAGTTAAGTTCTGCAGACCTTCTGTTGATGTGTTGTTTCAAAGTTTGTCACAAGAGTATAAAGAATCATTAATTACCGTAATAACTTGCGGCTATTTGGATGACGGAAGTAGTTCGCTGGAGCTTGTAAAAGAGAACAGAGGCATATCAATTATTCAAAACCCAAATCAATGTGAAGCAAATGAGATGCCTCTAAATGCAATAATGACAAAAAACTATGATCATATACTGAATATTGAACAGATTAGTGAGTTTATAATAGAAAAATTAAATTTTGTATTCAAACTTGAAGATAGAATAAACAGTTTTTTAACAAAGGTAAAAAAAGTACATAATTATGATTTTAGTAACTATGAAAGAAGCTCGATAATCAGACGTATAGAGCTTTTAAGACAGGAGCTTAATATTGATAATTTTAGTGATTTTGAGAATCTTATTTTAAATGATACTTTTATGTTTGAACAGTTGTTTAAAAAAATATCTATTAATGTAAGTGAATTTTTTAGAGACAGTGATATGTTTGAAAGCTTGATTAAAGATATTCTTCCACAATTATCAAAACAGACACATATAAGGATCTGGTGCAGTGCCTGTTCAAAAGGTCAGGAAGCGTATTCTATAGGAATAGTTCTTGATAAATTAGGACTTTTAGGAAAAAGTATAATCTACGCAACGGATATAAACGGACTTATCATTGATCAGGGTAAAAATGGATTATTTAGTTTAAATGAGTATGAAACAGCAAAAAAGAACTACAGCTTATTGGGTGACCCGGATGATTTAGATCACTATTTTATTAATCACGGTGATTTTATAGAAATAGAGAAAAAAATAAAAAAGAAAGTACATTTTTTTCAACATAATTTAGTGGTGGATGGGGAAATAAATGAATTTCAATTGGTTTTTTGTAGAAATGTGTTAATCTATTTTAACGAAAGTCTTCAGCAAAGAGTTTTAGAGTTGATTTATAATTCTTTGACTGATGAAGGGATTATGATATTAGGTAACTCTGAACGTATACACAGTAAAAAGTTCACAAATCTAAAAACTATAGGAACAAGTAAGATTTATAAAAAATCGGGTGGAAAGTAATGGAAGCAGCTATTTTAATAGTAGATGATAATCAGTCAAATCTTGATACTTTAAAATTTTTAATTGAAGATATTGATTTTGATAATGATATTGAGGCTAAAGTTTATGAAGCTACCAACGGTAATGATGCATTATCTTTATCACTTAAAATGGATTATGCTTTAATTATATTAGATATCCAAATGCCTGATATGGATGGATTTGAAGTAGCTAAATATTTGAAGAAAACTACAAAAACAAAAGATATACCAATAGCTTTTTTAACGACAGCCTTTAAATCGGAAGATATGAGAGAGTATGGACTCCATTTGGGAGCTATTGATTATTTTTTAAAACCTATAGATCCGATGATTTTGGTTCCAAAAATAAAATTTTATATAAACTTTTATTCAATAGCAAATAAATTAAAAAACAGTAATCTAGAATTACAGGAAAAAATCAAAGAAGCTATAGAGAAAAACAGACAAATGGAAACAAAACTATTTCAAGCTGAAAAACTATCTGCTATGGGAGAGATGATCGGTAATATCGCCCATCAATGGAGACAGCCCCTATCTATTATTTCTACTTCCGCTACCGGGGTAAAGGTACAAAAAGAGTATGGTTTACTTACAGATGATCTTTTAGATGAGTCTATGGATGTTATATCAAATACGGCACAATATCTATCAAATACTATAGATGATTTTAAAAACTTTATAAAAGGTGACGGTAAAACAAAAGAGATATTTAATCTAAGTGAGGATATTAAAAGATGCCTTGAGATAGAAGACCCCGTATTAAAAAGATATTATATAAAAATAATTCTAGATATGGATGATACAATTGAAATAAACGGGTATCCTAACGGACTTATACAGGTTTTAATCAATTTAATTAATAATTCAAAAGATGTTATGATAGAAAAAACAGATGAGGATGATAGATATATCTTTATAGCAACAAAGCAAACTGAAACTGATATAATTATTACAATTAAGGATAATGGATACGGTATAGCTGATGATATAAAAGAGAAGATCTTTGAACCGTATTTTACAACTAAACATCAAAGTCAAGGGACGGGACTAGGGCTGCATATGTCTTTTCAAATAATAAATAATGCCATGGATGGAACTATTGAAGTTGAAAATGAAGAGTATACCTTTGAAAATAAAACTCTAAAGGGTGCGTTGTTTACTATTAAACTGCCAAAATAAATTTAATATACAGGAGAGTCTTTAGCATGAGAATTATAGTTACTCTATTTTTTATATTTGTATTGAGTATTAAAGCTGTAGAGATATCAAAATCAAAAGTTTTTTCAAGTTCTATTATACCGAATGTTTTGACTACAAGTTTTACCTTAAAACATAAAGCTCAAAATGATAATGAGATAGAAAAGTTATTCCAAAAAGCTATAAATATTGCAAAAAAAAGTGATATTTGTAAAGGTGGAAGTTATAAAATATATCCAAGTTATAGATATATTAATAACAAAAGATTAAATGACGGGTATAATTCATATCTTGATTTTAATTGCCGGTTTCAAAATATAAATAGTTACGAGAAATTAATATCAAATATAAAACATTTAAATGCAAAACTGACTCAAAATAAAATTAAATATATAAGTACGGATCAACAGAAAGAATCGTCTGTTAAAATGTTGGAGGTCTTAGCATACAAATATGCAATAAGTTATAAAAAGTATCTAAATGAACAATTTAAAGATTGTAAGATAAAAAGTATATCTTTTTCAAATAGTTTACAAAATGATCCTATAGCATTAAAAAGAATGATTTTGTCTCAAGATACCACTACAACCTCACCTGTAAAAGATGAAATAAAACATAAGATAAATGTTAATTATACTTTTTTATGTGATGAGAGATAATTTAAATAGAGCAGGGTGCATATTATAATATTTAATCAAGATAATTATGGACAAAATTTGAAAATTTGTTAAATTTTTTATTTTTTGTGACGCTAGATGTGACATGAAGCAGATAAAATCTTCTAAACAATATAATTTAGGAGTACAAATGAAGATTCTTTTAGTTGAAGATGATGTTGAACTTAATGGTTTTATAACAGACACATTTAGAAAAATGGGTTACAATATAGATACCTGTGTGGGTCAAAACAGCAGAAAGATATTTAAAACTGTAGAGGAATATTATGATCTTTATATAGTGGATATCAATTTACCGGGTATAAATGGTTTGGAGCTTGTAAAAAAGATCAAAAAAAACAATATTAAAGCTAAAACTTTTATAATTAGCGGTGACGATAATATTGATACTATTTTAAAAGCATATGATATAGGTTGCGATGATTATTTAAAAAAACCATTTGATTTAAGAGAGATGCTTGCAAAGATCAATAAAATATTTAAAGAAAAACTTGAAAAACATGTAAATATTACGAAAAAATGTTATTTTGATAAAGGTATTGAGACTCTATTTCATAACGGTAAAGCTGTTGTTTTAACAAATAAAGAGTCAATGTTATTTTCAATACTTATGCAGAATGTGGGTGAGATGGTTAATAATAGTAAAATAGAGATAGCAGTATGGGGTGAAAATAATGGAAAGGGACATTTACGTCAACTTGTATCCAAGCTAAAAAAGTCATTACCGTGTCCGGATATAATAGAGAATCACTCCAGTGCAGGTTACGGGATAATACCCAAAATATAAGCTTTTATATAATTATGTATAGAATTTATATTATGTTAACCAATAGCTATATTACAAATAGAATAGTACAAAACTATTCTATTTTTATGCATATATATCCAAGATAGTATCTGCTGTTTCATTTTGAGTTTTTACAGCCACACTATTAGCACCCACAGCATGATAAGATAGTATTTGATTACTCATCTCTTTTACCATATCCGTATTACTGTAGATATTATCGTTTGGTATTTTCTCATCTACAGCTTCTACACTATTGATCCCTTTTTCTGTAATTGTAGTTTCTAATCTTGAAAAATTATCAGTATTACTATTTGCTATATTGTGAGCACTGCTATTTAAAAGTGATTGATGTGCATTGATTGATGATAAATTACTATTAATCGTCATAATTAAACCTTTTTTATTTTAATGTTTTGTCTATTAAGCTAAAAGTCCCACAACCCTACTTTGTACAGCATTGGCTTGACTTTGAGCAAGATATCCCACTTGTGACTGAATATTACTCTTATTAAAGTTTGCTATACCTTCAGAAAAATCAAGATCTCTAATTACCGACTCTGCATTCCTAGTATTAACTTCAGCAGTTAAAGAGTTTCTAACCATCGATTCCATAGAGTTTGAAGCAGATCCCCAATCACTTGAAAAAGAAGCCAATCTATCTATCCCCTTATCAACTATTTCTATTAAACTTTCCATTGAATTTGGATTTGAAGAAAAATCAGACATATAGTTTCTTAATGAATCACTAACGCTTGTTGTATCTGATTTTGTTAAAGATATAATCTCCTCTTCTGCCACAATAGAGATATCATCTAAAGCGTTATCACCTGTTGATTTTAAAAGTTGCTGCCCATTGTAGTTGGTACTTTTTGCAATTTGTTCATATTGATCAATATACTTATTAATCTGTTTTTCTATAGCTTCCCTACCCTCAACACCTGTTGTTGAAGTGATAGCTTTTAACGTTTCAGTTTTTATATTTTCAAGTAATTTCTCTTGCTCATTTATGCCGCTTTGAGCTATGTTACCCATAGCAATGCCGCTATTAGCATTATCTATAGACTGTCTTAACGAACTGCTTTGTGTTCTTAACTGATCGGCAATAGCCAAACCGGATGCATCATCCGCCGCTTTGTTTATCGCTAAACCTGCAGATACCCTTTCAAGTGCTTTTTTACCGGCATTTTCTGTTTCGTTTATATAAGAACTTATGTTGTTATTTGATATCGTATTCATTTTATACCCCTTTCATAAAAGAGTTAAAATATAATTTAGTCAGTTGTAAACTTGAAGTTATGCAACCCGGCTATCTTATATTTAAGACCCGCAGCTTTCCGTCCCTACCTCACGATAAGTTTGGCTATTTGTTTACCAATAATACATATTATATTATTAAGTTGTACTTAATAACTTAGATTAGTATCTCTCTATTACCTTTTGCATTTGCCTCTGACAGAACACCTGTCTTTTCTAGTTGTTCTATAATTGTAGCAGATCTGTTGTATCCAATTTTAAGCTTTCTTTGAAGGTAGCTTATTGAACTTTTTTTATCGTTTATAACTACCATTTTTGCCTGTTCATAAAGGTCATCAAGATCACCTACGTTCAGATCCCCTTCACTATTTCCGCTAAAGCCCTCCTCTGATTGGCTTTTTAAGAAGCTTATATCATAGTTTACTTCCCTTTGATCTTTAAGGAACTCTACAACCTGCTCGATCTCTTTTTCATCACTCCAAGGTGCATGAATACGAACAAGACCGCTCATCCCAGGAGGTGTAAACAGCATATCTCCGCGCCCAAGAAGTGACTCTGCGCCCATTGAGTCAAGTATGATCTTACTGTCAACTTTCTGCCCTACTTTGTAGCTTATTCTGCTAGGTAGATTTGCTTTAATAAGTCCCGTAACAACATCCACAGATGGTCTTTGTGTTGCAACAATAAGGTGTATACCACTTGCTCTTGCCATTTGGGCTAGTCTTGCAATAGAAAGCTCAACCTCTTTACCGCTTGTCATCATAAGGTCTGCAAGCTCATCTATAATGATAACAATATAAGGAAACTCTTCATAACCGTTTTGTCTTGCTTTTTCATTATAGTTTTCAATATTTTTCGTTCTTGTATCGGCCATCATGGCATATCTTTTTTCCATCTCTGCTACCATATTTGCAAGTGCGTTGATCGCTTCCATTGGTTTTGTTATAACAGGAGTTAATAGATGTGGAATATCATTGTATATTGAGAACTCTAACATCTTTGGATCGATCATAATAAGTTTTAGATTATCCGGAGAATTTTTATATAATAAAGATAATATCATAGAGTTTAAACCAACACTTTTACCGCTTCCCGTAGTTCCTGCTATTAGTAAATGCGGAAGTTTTTTAAGATCTGTAATAAAAGGCTTTCCAACAATATCTTTACCAAGTATCATAGTTAAAGGAGATGAAGCACTACTGAAAAGTTCACTCTCAAGTATCTCTCTTATGTAGATAGTCTGCGTTTCTTCATTCGGTACCTCTATACCTACAACATCTTTACCCGGAATTGGTGCTTGTATCCTTATAGTTGTAGCTTTAAGTGCCATTGCAAGGTCATCTTGCAGGTTTAGTATCTTAGATACTTTTACGTTTGGTGCAGGTTTAAATTCAAAGGTTGTAACAATTGGTCCTGTGTAAGTTCTTACCACATCCCCTTCAATTTTAAACATTTTTAATTTTTCTAATAGATCTTCTATTTTTTGATCTATAAACTCTTCATTTATCTTTGACTTGTTCTCTTTTGGAGGTTTTTGGAATATATTTGTTGGCGGAAGCTGAAAATTCTTTGGTATTATCGCTTCCCCTACTTCTATATCTTCAAGAAGTTTTTTATTCTCTTCCAACTCATCTACGATAACCGAGTTTGCAGAGTGTATCTGATCTTGAATATCTTCCTCATTATCCATAAACTCTTCAACGATAGGTATCTCATCTATTGGCTCTTCAACTTCAAATATATCCTTTTGTTTAACTTCTTTTACCTCTTTTACAGTATCTATTTGTTCAGACTCATTTTCTAAAACTATTTCAGCCGTATCTCCCACCTCTTTTATTACAACTTTTTGTTCAGTATGTTCTTGTGTTACTACTTTATTTTCTTTTACAATAGGTTTTGTTTTTTCTTTAAAGAACTCTTTTTTTACGGTCTTTGTTCTGTTGCCATTTGATACAGGCTTCAGTTTTGTATTATTCAACTTATTTAATATTGGTTTTAAACTAAATGCATTGAAGCCTTCAAAATCATCAAAAATAATTATAAGTGATACAAAGATACCTATAAGTACAAATATCCATAGTCCTGCCGTACCTATAAACGGCTGTACGGTTTCTAGTATTATATCCCCTACTCGCCCCGACATATCATTACTTATCACCAAAGACTGAAGAACAATCAAGGTAACAAATAAAAAGAGCGTAGATATACTTTTTTCTAAAATATTATCAATAGATGAAAAATTTAATTTATATAAAGGATACAGCAATAATATCATATATCCATAAGATAAATAACCAAGATATTCTTTTGAATAACTAGCCACGGTAAAACCTACTTTTCCAACAGTATCTATATCTGAAATAAAGATAGAGATGGAAAAATATATTAAAATAAACGCTGTAATTGTGGAGATGATTTTAAGAACGATATCTTATCCTTTTAAAAGTTTATTTATCTTGCCTTGAAGCTTCAACCATGTTCGGTGTTCCATTAAAGGGAAACCTGCCCACTGTTTTTTTGGTGTTTTTATAGATTTTGACACAACACCTCTTGCAGAGATGGTCGTAAACGGTGCAATCTCAATATGTCCGGCTGCACCGCTTTGTCCAGCCATAACAACATACTCTTTTAATATAGTAGAACCGGCAATTCCAACCTGCCCCGTTAATATACAACCTCTCCCTATTATACAGTTATGAGCTATATGAACCAAATTATCAAGTCTAGCCATATCTTCAATAACTGTTGAATTAAAAGCAGCTCTGTCTATAGCACAGTTTGAACCTATCTCTACATTATTGCCTATTACAACATTTCCGTTTTGATAAATTTTAATATGCAGCCCCTCTTTGGTTGTGGCAAAACCAAAGCCGTCACAACCTATGGAGGTATTAGCGTGTATAATTGTATCAGATCCTATTGTACAGTCTCTATAAATTGTTACGTTTGGATATATAATCGTATTATTACCTATGTGTACATTATCACCTATAAAAGCACCTGACATAATTGTACAGTTGTTACCAATAAGTGTATTTTTTCCAATATAAACATTTTCCATAATATTACAATTTTCACCAGCTGCAGCTTCCTTGCCATCTGTTTCAATCAGATCAGGTGCAAAAAATTTACTGGCTTTTGCAAGAGAGATATAAGGGAAAGGTGTTATAAGAGCAATAGTACCTTTTGGTACAAGCTCTTTTAACTCATCTGTAACAAAAACAGCTGCAGCATTTGTAGCTTCAAGGTCAGATCTATATTTTTTGTTTTCTAAAAAAGATATATGTGTACTATTGGCATCTTTTAGGGTATTTAAACCCTCTATTTCTATATTTGACTCACATCTAATGCCAAGTTGTGAACATATATCTTTTAATTTCTTCAATTTAATTCTCTTCTATCTTTCCATTGCAACAACACCGCTTCTTACAACTTCTAAGGGCTTGTATTTTTCTATTATTTTTATAAAATTTGCTATTCTTTTTGGTTCATCTGTTGCAGAGATCACTATAGCATTTTCTGTTACATTTTGAATAGCACCGTTATAAGCTCTAGCTAATACATCAACATCGCTTAAATTTTGGTCTATTGGTATCTTTATAAGAACAGTGTCTTTTTCAATAACATCTTTATGTTCTGTAACTTTTAATACAGGTACCAATTTATTTAACTGCTTAACGATCTGGTCAATAACTCTTGCCCGCCCTATCGTAATAATAGTAATTCTTGAATATTCACTATCAGGTATAGGTGCTACGGTTAAGCTGTCAATATTATACCCTCTTGCAGAGAACAGATCTACAATTCTTGATAAAACAGACTCTTTATTGATTACAACTACAGATAATACTTCCCTTTTCTCTTCACTATTATAAAAATCTTTAAAGTTATTCATTATTTATCTCCTAATAAAAGCATCTCATCAAGTGCATGACCGTTAGGTACCATTGGAAGCACCTCTTCTCTTCTATCAACAATAACTTCAATCATTGCAGTTTTATTAGAAGCAACCGCATCCTCTAAAGCTTTGTCAAACTCCTCTTTAGTGTGAACTTTATATCCGACACCACCCATAGACTCACATAGCATTTTAAAGTCTGCTTGAGTATCCAGCGTAGTTTCTGCAAGTCTATCTTCATAGAATCTTGTCTGCCACTGTCTTACCATACCTAAATAGTTGTTATTTAAGATGATATTGATATGTGGAAGATTATATTGAGTACAAGTGATGATCTCTTGAATATTCATCATAATAGATCCGTCACCTGTAAAGTTTACGGATATTTTATCCGGGTTTGCTCTTTTTACACCCATAGCATAAGGAAGACCGACACCCATTGTTCCAAGACCACCGCTTGTCATAAATTGTCTTGGGTAGTTAAACGGATAAAACTGTGCAGTCCACATCTGGTGCTGACCAACATCTGTAGAGATAAGTGCTTTATCACCAAGAAGCTCCCCTACCCTTTTGATAGCCCATTGGGGTTTTAATCTATCACTCTCCTCTTCAAATCTTAAAGGGTGCTCTTTTCTAAAATCATGTAATGTATTTACCCAGTTAGAATAATCATTAAACTCAAAATCTTTTACATGCTCTAAAATCTGCTTCATAACAATTGCCAAGTCACCAACTATAGGATAGTTTGGTTTAACTATTTTTGCAATAGATGCAGGGTCTATATCCACATGAACAACGTGGGCTTTTTTAGCAAATACATCAAGGCGTCCTGTAACCCTGTCATCAAACCTAGCTCCTAAACAGATTATCATATCTGTTTGGCTCATAGCCATATTTGCGGCATATTCACCGTGCATACCAAGCATACCGAATAGAAGTTCATCGTCACTTCTCATAACACCTCTTGCCATCAGTGTTTCTACAACCGGTATCTTTGTTTGGTGGGCAAACTCTCTGATATCTTCGTAACAGTTTGACAGTACGGCTCCTCCTCCTACATATATAAGAGGTTTCTTTGCTCTGCTTATATGTTCTAAAGCTGATTTGATTTGTCTTACATTACCTTTTGTAGTGGGCTTATAAGTTGGTAGTTCAAACTCTTGATCATAATTAAAATCAGCTAATTCGGCAGTAACATCTTTTGGCAGGTCAATATGTACAGGACCCGGTCTTCCGCTTTTTGCAATATGAAATGCTATTTTCAGTACTCTTGTTAGATCATTTACATCATTTACTAAAAAATTGTGTTTTGTACAAGATCTACTAATACCCACAGCATCTATCTCTTGAAATGCATCAGTTCCTATAACGGCTGTAGGCACCTGACCGCTAATAACAACCATAGGGATAGAATCCGTGTAAGCCGTAGCTAATCCTGTAACAGCATTTGTAAATCCAGGACCACTTGTAACAATTGCCACACCAACCTTACCGCTGCTTCTTGCATATGAATCTGCAGCATGAACTGCAGCTTGCTCATGTTTTGTTAATATATGTTGAAAATAATTTTGTTTATATATCTCATCATATACATTCATTATAGCACCACCCGGATAACCAAATACTACTTCCGTATTTTCCCTGTGTAATGCTTCAATCACTATTTGTGAACCTGTTAATTTTTTATTTGTATTATCTGTTGTATAACTCATAAATATACTCTTTCGTTTATTTAAAATTATAGGATTTTATCTAAAGATATATTAAATAAAAATAATGAGATTTTTTTAATAAAAATTATAAATGATAAAATTTAAAAATTTATCAGTAATTTTATCTTATTTTAAGAAAAGATATATCATAAAAATAATATAATTAAGCTATATATAAACAAAGGAGGGTTGATTTGATGGAGCTATCACAATTAAATAACCGTAATTTTGTATCACAAGAGATATTGAAGCAAGATGAGACGAGTACCGGTGGTGATCTTAGTAGTTTAGATAATACATCAGCTGTAGATCAGTCAATGGATGATGATAAACATTCTATTAATACTAGTTTAAGTGATAAGTTATCATTTAATATAGAGATGTTAAGTAATATAAGCACACTAAAAAAGGGATTGGATCTTCAGGATAATATATTAACTGATATTGACAATACGGTAATAAAAGGAAAATTGTCACCTGAAGGGGTAGATTCAGCCCAGCCTGCACTGGCAGAACTTATTGATGCTTACAACAGAATAGGTAAGCACACAAATTTTAACAATAACGGTGAACCGGAGAGTAGAATGTATTTTGACGGAGTTTACGGAGCAACACCCATAAGTGCCAAAGAGATATCGGAACAAATACAGAAGCAAAGAGAACTTATATCTAGTACTCATGAATATTTCAATGAGCTTTCACAAAGTATTAGAAAAGATTCAATGAACATGATAAAAGCAGAAAAAGATGTATCACAAAATGATTCACCTTTTAAAGGGTATGACTATTCAAATGCTGCTAATGATATAGCGAAAATATATAACTAAGGGTGGGGTATCTTTAATTTAGAGTTTAAAGTATATCCGATTAAAAATATCAAAGCCAAAACTATATATTCAGCAGGTATCCCAAAGAGTACCGGAAATAATCCTCCTAGCCAAATAAGATAGATTATCCATAGTAAAATAGCACCAAGCGGTGTAGGAACACCGGTAAAAAACTTCTCAACACTTCCCTCATCAGAATTTATATTAAATTGAATTAATCTTCTTAAACCTGAAATAACATAATAAACAAAAGCTGCAAAGATCAACCATGTATTCATAACAAGTTCATTGCCGTCAAATATTGCAAAATATAAAAACATTGCTGGAACTATCACAAAAGATAAAAAGTCGGCATATGAGTCCAATTGTATTCCAAATTGAGTTGACAGATTGTATTTTCTTGCAATTTTACCATCTAAAATATCAAAAGCACCTGCAAGCCAGGCAAATAATGCTGCACCAAAAAACTCCTGATGAGTTATAAAGTAAATAGCTAATACCCCTGAAGCTATATTAAAAAAAGTAACCAGGTTTGCCATATTAAAGTGATTGTGTTTGTCAAATAAAAAATTCATATTGTATATTGATCCCTTCCGTTTTCTTTCGAATTGTATAATTTACTATCTGCAAGCTTATAAATATCTTTAGGTATCATATCATAATTAGATTTATCTATTAATACTACCCCCATAGATAAAGTTAAAAATCCGCTTTTGCTTGCACTATGCTCAATTTTTTGTTCTTTTATATTGTTTTGGAGTTCTTCTAATTTACTTTTTACTAATTTTGTATTTGTATCAAATAATAATACTGCGAACTCCTCCCCTCCTATTCTGCAGCAGTACTGATATTCATCTTCAAAAGTTTTTGTTAAAAGTTGCGAAACACAAATAAGTGCATCATCACCTTTTTGGTGCCCATAAATGTCATTGTATTGTTTAAAATAATCTATATCTATCATTATAAATGTACTACTATAGTTGTTTTGTTTTGATATCTCAGATAAATTATCTAATAGATTATCAAAATATTTTCTATTATATAGTTTTGTTAAGGAGTCGGTTATGGAATCGATTTTATATTTCTGTGAAAGAATTTCCAGATTGTTATTGGATTTAACCACTCCATAAATAATATAAAACAATAATAGTATTAAAGCTGAAAAAATAAATATTTGATTATACAAAAGATAGTTCTTCATATTTTCATAATTTTTTAAAAAACTTTTTCTTTGTATTGAAGCAGAAACAGTTTCATATTCTAATAGAAGCTCGATTTGTGATATAATATGTTTAAAATATAGTTTATCATTTTTGTTAAAAGACTCCATAATAGAGATATTAAGTTTAGAAACAGTTTCTCTCTCTTTGATTGTTTTGTACTGTCCCAGATACTCATTCCATTTTTTTAATATATTTTCTTTATTTAAATTTATACTGTTATTGTTTATTAGTATATTTTTATATGAACTTATTATTGAATGAAGCCTATTAGTTGTTATAAAATTACCGAAATAGATTGTATCGATCTGTTTTTTTAAAATATCTATTTTTGTTGAAAAAATAAAACTTGTATAAAATAGACTTACTAATACCAAGATAGGTATTAATAATAGTTTAAAATTTAATTTCATCTATCTTATTTATTTTTTAATACCGGATGAATAGTCTATAATATAATCAGCTATATCTTCCAAGTGGCATATCTCTTTTACTGCACCGGCTTTTATAGCTTGTTGGGGCATGCCAAACACTACACAGCTCTCTTCATTTTGTGCTACTGTATATGCATTGTTATCCATTAATTCTTTCATAGCAATTGTTCCATCATCACCCATTCCGGTCATCATTATAGCCATTGCACCACCCCCTGCTGAATTATTAATACTTCTAAACATAACATCTACACTTGGTTTGTGCCTGCTTACCCTAGGTGCATCAAGAAGTTTTGCAACATAATTTGAACCTCTTTTCTCAACGATTAGATGCATATTACCGGGAGCCAAGTAAGCTTCACCTCTTTTTAGTACTGCTTCTGCGGCTAACTCTTTTACATTAACGCTGGAACTGTCATTTAGTCTTTGCGCAAATGAACTTGAAAAACCATAAGGTATATGTTGAGTAATAACAATAGGGGGAAGTCCTGCAGGGAGTTTTTTAAAGACTTTGAGTAGTGATTCAACACCGCCTGTAGATGAACCGATACCTACAATTTTACCGCCGGGCATTAATGCAGGACTTTTTTGAATTATCTCATCTGGATGGATTTTTCTTTCCGACAATCCTTCTGAGAGATCAACTTTTTTTACCTGCTGCTCTACAGGTTTTATAGGTTTTGGTTTTTTTCTTGTATATCTGCTTAGTAAAAAAGTAAGATTCATCAAAGATGTTTCGATTCTTTTATTAAACATACTCATAGCTTCACCTAATTGCGGTTTTGGTATAAAACCAACCGCTCCATCATCAAAGATATCATTTCCTCTAACACTTTCACCGGATATAACAACTGCCGGCATAGGATGAAGTCTCATAAGATTTCTTAAAAATGTAACCCCGTCCATTTTTGGCATATTAATATCAATAGTTACAAGATCAGGTTCTAATTGCTTTATTTTTTCTCTAGCTTCAAAAGCATCTGCGGCAGTATCAACAACCTCAAAATCTTCTAAGTTATTTATCATATCTTTTAAAACTTTTCTCATAGATACCGAGTCATCAATTACAAGTACCGTATACATATATTATTCCTAAATTAAAAAAATTCCATTTCCATAGTTTGTTCTTCTGCTTTCTTTTCATCCACATCAAACACCCCTGTTCCACTAACATATTCTGCAGTTGCAGGTTGCCTGATTGAGAGTTCTGTTTGAAGTTTTCTTTCTTGACTTGCAACTTCGATAGATTTTGAACTACTCTCAACACTTTTAATAAATGTTTCAAATCTATCCCCAAGTAGTATTACTCTACCCTCATTACCTCTAGTATGGTCCGATATTATTCTAAATCCTTCAGATTGACAAAATGTATGAGCGAACTCAACATTTCTGTGTCCGATACTTTTTGAAGTTGATCCTATATTCATAATATCGGCACCGCCTGATATCTTTGCAGCCATATTCTCTTTTTTACAACCCAGTTTATACATCTCGTTAAGCATTGCCTCAACAGAATAAAGCCCATACTTCATATCTTCATTTGAATTATCCGTTGCAGGTAGTAAAAAATGGTTCATAGCTTTTACATTTACATTTTTATCAAAAAACATAATCGCTACACATGAACCAAGCAAAGTTTTAAAACCTATACCGTCAACATCTTTTGCAACGGCAAATTCCCCGCCTATAATTGTGTGCGTGGGCATCCCTTTTACAATTTGAGTTATTCTTGAACTAGAAACTTTTTCTATACTACCGTCTTTATGACCTACAGTAATCATTATATATCCCTAATTTTTACAAATATATTTTGTCCAACCCTTTTCACATAGTTAATCAGGTCATGTGGATTTTCAGAGTGTCCTATATAAAGAGTTCCACCTATTTTAAGATGTCTAAATAATTTTTTCAAGATATCATTTTGATCTTCAACAGAAAAGTATATAAGTACATTTCTACAGAAAATAACGTCAAATTGATGATCGCAGAATGGATATACTTCATCATTAAGATTCATTTGACCAAAAGTAATCATATTCTTTAAATCATCATTAACTTTTATCAAGATATCATCTCCGGCCAAACCTTTTTGTATACGTCGTTTGAAATATTTTTGCGGTTTAATCCAGTCCGGAAACTCTTTAGAGCTTTTTTGAAATCTATATATACCGTTTGCCGCTTGTTGTAGTACATCTGTGTCAATATCTGTAGCTATAATACTAGCTTTCATATATGGATCACACTCTTTTACCGTCATTGCCATAGAATATGGTTCTTCACCGGTAGAAGCTGCGGAACAATACATTTTTATCTCTTGATTGTTTTTTACAAATTCGGGAAGCACCCTCTCTTTAAGATCCGTAAAATGAAAATCCTCTCTAAAAAAGTGTGTCTTATTTGTTGTAAAAGTATTTACAAATTCTGTAGTATATTCACCCTCAGCAATTTTATCAAGTAAAGCTTCAATATTATCACCTTGAAAGTTTGTATTTCTTTTTAACTTATCAAGTCTGTTGTTTATCATAATATCTTTATTCTCAGTAAGGGTTATACCCGTTAGAGAATAAAGTATCTTTTTTACTTTTTCATGTAGATGTTGGTTTCCACTCATATTATTATAATTAAGAAGCCGCTAAGTTAGTCATTTTTGAATCTAAGTGTCTGCTCTCAACTTTTTTTTGAGCTTCTATAACACCCATAACATCTAAAATAAGTCCAATACTACCGTCACCTCTTACTGTAGCTGCACCTATACCTTCAACACTTCTAAAGTTTTTATCAAGTGGTTTTACAACCACCTGATGCTGATGAAGGAATTCATCTATAAAGAATGCAACTTTAATATTTCCAGATTTAACAACAATAAGCATCCCCTCTTCTAGTCTTTGATGCTTAGAAGGTATATCAAACAATTGATGTAATCTAACAACCGGTATAAACTCTTCTCTTAACATTAATAGATCCTGCGTACCGTCACCTATCTTTTTGATCATATCAGATGTAGGCTGTAAAGACTCTACGATTGAACTTAGAGGTAGTATGTATTTTACTTCACCTACGGCAATATCAAGACCGTCAAGAATTGCAAGTGTAAGAGGAAGCATAATTGTTATAGTTGTTCCCACACCAAGCTCTGTATCAAGCTTGATAATACCGCCAAGCTTATTAATATTAGTTTTAACAACATCCATACCAACACCTCTACCTGAGATATCTGTAATTTGGTCAGCTGTACTTACACCGGCACCAAAGATAAGCATCGCTTTTTCATTGTTGTCCATTTGTGCATATTGATGTTCATCAATAATACCGTTATCTAAAGATTTTTGTGCAACTCTTTCCGCATCAATACCTTTACCGTCATCTTTTATAGTAATGATCATCTGTCCGTTTGACTGTTCTGCAGCAATAAGAATTGTACCGGTTTCATCTTTACCTGAGGCAACTCTATCTTCAGGTATCTCAAGACCGTGATCAAGTGAGTTTCTTATAATATGCATTAAAGGATCTGTTAATCCCTCAATCATCGCTTTATCAATCTCAACCGTATCACCTAGATGTTCAAAATTAACTTTTTTACCGAGTTTTTTAGAGATATCTCTTACAACCTTAGGGAATTTTGAATAGATAGACTCCATAGGTACCATTCTAATACTCATAATTGAGTCTTGCATCTCTCTAATATGTCTTTCTAAAAGTTCAAGTCTTTCTAAAACAGAGCTTCTTACTTTTACATTTTCAATTGTAGTACTGTACTGGGTTAACATTGCATTTGTAATAACAAGATCACCCACATTATTCATTAGAAGGTCAATCTTATCAAGATTAACTCTAATTGTACTTGTGGCAGCTTTTTTAGAAGTAGGAGCTTCTTTTCCTGCTTTTTTTGCTTTTGCAGCAGGGGTAGTTTCAGCTTTTTTGGCAGGTGCAGGTGTTGCAGCTGCTGCTGGCTTTTCTTCCTCTTTTGCTTCCTCTTTTTTTACTTCAGGTTCAGGTGCTTGTTCAATTTTAGCATCAGGTGTAATTGAATCCATCTCGTCAAAGAAACCAAAATTATCATCACTTACTGCATCTGCAGAAGTTTCAGCTTCAGCTTCATCTGCAAAGAATCCCCATGCTCCACTTTGTGAAGATGAAGGTGCAGAAGATGTTTCTTCAGCAGCAGGTGTTTTTTCAACAGCCGGTTCTTCAACCAAAGCAGGTTCAGATGCAGCAGGAGCTTCGGTGTTAGATCCACCATCCATATAACCTCTAATTGTTGTTAAAAGCTCTGTTGTCATATTAGTAAATGTATCTCTATCAAGCTCTTCATCACATTCCATCTGAAGAATCTCTTTCATAACATCAAGACCATCAATTAAAGTTCCTGCCATTTCAGGTATAAATTCTATTTGATGATTTCTAAGTTTATCCATCATATTCTCAACATCATGTGTAAACTCAGCAAAATATGCAAGTTCTACAGAAGCACCACTTCCTTTTAATGTATGAACATCTCTAAAAAGCTGACCCATCTCATCGTCAGTTAGTGACCCGTTATTTTCGGCCTCTAATAGAACATTATCCGCTGACTCAAAAAGCTCTTCAGCTTCTTCTAAAAACATATCCCTGTACATTGATATATCAAAACCTGACATCTTACACCTCTTTGTTCTATTTAATTTTATTTATTGTTGCTTACTTAATACAATATTTACAGCTTTTAGCAGCTGATCAGGTACGAATGGCTTAACTATCCATCCGCTTGCACCTGCTGCCTTACCTTTAGATTTCATATCATCACTTCTTTCTGTTGTCAATACCAAAATAGGTATTTTGCTATACTGAGGCAGCTTTCTAAGTTCTGCTACAAGAGAGAGACCATCCATATTCGGCATATTAACATCAGTAATAACCAAATCAAATGTTGTACTCTTGGCTTTTTCTAAACCGTCCTGCCCATCAACAGCCTCTATTACATCATTATATCCACCTTCATTAAGAGCATATGATAACATATCTCTTAACATTGTAGAGTCATCAACAATTAACAACTTCATCTATTTCCCCTTAAGTAAATTAACAATAAACTATATCATATAACTATAACTAAAGTTATATTAAAATAATCTAAAAACTATATTTGATTATATATCAGACATTGAAAGTTCAATTCTGTCTTTGCTTACTTTTAAAACTTTAACACTAATTGAATCATTTACGTCCACTACATCTTTAACACTTGATACTCTTTTCTTTGAAAGCTTAGATATATGAAGAAGACCCTCTCCACCATTAGCTAGCTCTACAAAAGCACCAAAGTCTGCAATTCTAACAACTTTTCCGTTTACGATATCATCACAATTATATAATTTTGTAAAATCTATGATCTCTTTCTTTTGATAAGATTTTGCATTTGATGATATATTTCTAATATGCTCTGCTGCACCTGATATATTATCTTTATTATCACCTGTGATTTTAACGTTTCCGGTTGCTTTGTCAAGATCTATTGATACACTAAACTTTTCAATAATCTCTCTTATTACTGATCCTGCTTTTCCTATTACTGCCAACACCTTGCTTGGGTCAATACTAAATTGTTCAACTAAGGGTAATGCATCACTTGGAACAATATCTTGTGCTGCTTCTTCCATAAGAGCTAATATATGTACTCTTCCCTCTTTTGCCTGAAGTAATGCTTCTTTAAGTACATCCAGCTCAATACCTCCGAGTTTTATATCCATTTGCAGTGCAGTTATACCGTCATTTGTACCGGTAACTTTAAAGTCCATATCGCCATCATGATCTTCAAGCCCCATTATATCAGTTAAAACAACATGTTTTCCGTTTTCAAATACTCCACCCATTGCAACACCTGCTACTAAAGAAGTTATAGGAACACCTGCAGCTTTTAATGCTAATGAACCTCCACATACTGTTGCCATAGAAGAACTTCCGTTTGATTCAAAAATTTCAGACACAAGTCTTACCGTATCCGAGTAGTCTTGATCTATAGATGATTCAAGTGCTCTTTTTCCGAGATTTCCATGTCCTAATTCTCTTCTACTTACACCAAATATTGGTTTTGCTTCACCCACGCTAAATCCGGGGAAATTATAGTGAACCATAAAGTTTTCATTTAAAGCTTCTTTATTAGTAAGAAGTTCATACATCTGTGAATCTTTATTATTACCAAGTGTTGCAACAACCAATGCTTGTGTTTCACCCCTTGTAAATAAGCAGCTGCTGTGTGCAGATGGTAGTATGTTAGTTTCTATACTGATTGGTCTAACATCTTTTGGTCCTCTTCCGTCTGCTCTTACATTCTCATTTATGATCATACCTCTTACTTGCTCTTTTTTTACTGACTCCACAGCTTTCTTTACAGAGTCGCCATCAATACCGTTTTCAATACAATATGGATCTTCTTGTAATTGTTTAGATATATCAGATAATTCACTTGATCTTTCTTTTTTTGCCATCACTTTAATAGCATTTTTAATATCATCTAGGTAATTGTTTTTAATATGGTTGATAAGTTCCTCTTCAACTTGTTGATCTAATAGTTTAACCTCTACCATATCAGATGAAGCAAATTCAAAACTTTGTTCATATGTTTCGTTTATCTCAGTTATATTATCACCTGCAATAGCTATAGCTTTTACTAATTCATCCTCGTTAAGATCATTTATATGATGTATCTTTGTAAAACTTTCAACATCAACTTCAACCATTTCAGTAGATGATATAGATCTCATTTCGATCATTAACAGTTCACTTGAAGTACCTGCAACGTATAGATCAAGAGTTGATTCATTTAGCTGCGTTAGTGTTGGATTAACAATATATTCACCGTCAATTTTTGCAACTCTAGCACCACATACTGATTTTTTGATAGGTAAATCAGAAACAAAAAGAGCTGCCGATGCTGCGTTTAATGCAAGTACTTGTAAATCTGACTCTTTATCTACACTAAGTACCATAACCGTTATGGTAGTTGGATAAACATATCCTTTTGGAAACAACGGTCTTAAACTTCTATCTATTAATCTTGAAGTTAATGTTTCAAAGTCATTTGGCTTACCTTCTCTTTTAATAAAACCCCCTGCAAATTTTGCAGCAGCATAAGTTTTCTCGATGTACTGAACCGTAAGCGGTGTAAAGTCTTCATCCACAGGATTATCAAATTCACTTACCACAGTTGCCATAATAACAGTTTTTCCCACTGTTAGTAAAACAGAACCGTTACTTTGTTTAGCTACTTTATCAAATTCAAAAAGCTCTTTTTTATTATTTATATCTAATTCACATATTGTTGACATTGTTTTCCTTTTATTGTTTTAAAATATTTATATCTTCTAAATTTATATCTTCTAGATTTTCATAATAAAAATCTATTGATATAAAATGTTCCGGAGCCTGGACATAATAGAGGTCATCCGCAATTGTTTCTATATCATTTACTGTTACGCTTGGCAGCACGGGTACTGCTACACATATTGATTTTGCATTTTTGTTTATAACAGACTTAATACATGCCATCATTGTTAAGCCTGTATTAAGCCCTTCATCTACAAGTAATACGTTTTTACCTTCAAGATCAAGAATATCTTCGGCACTTCTGTAATTATTCTTATACTTTTCGATATCTGTTAAAAAATGTACATTTGCATCGTTATATATATCTTCAAGTTTTAATCCAAATGATTTCATAAGCTCTTCGTGTATAACAATTTCACCCGTTTCTGTAATAATAGCTATTTCACACTCATTGTTTTTTGAGGTAAATATCTTTTTTGTAAACAAAAAATCAAAATCTGCATTTAATCTTTTAGAAAGTCCTAATCCTATCGGCACACCCCCCGAAGAGGTAGCTAAAACTATCCATTTCTCTTGCATCATCTCTTTTATAGGAAGTACATTACATAATTGATCAAGTGCGTCTTCCCTGTTTTGAAAAATATGTTTTTCTATTTTCAAATCTTTATATCCTTAATTAAGTTCAAAAATTTGATCCATCTCAAATAAACGTTTAAGATCAAATTGCAAATACAGTTTCTTTTGCCTTAAAGCCAAATTACTTGAACCTGAAGTATTTGTTGCTACAAGACCATCAATTAGCTTTATACTCATATCCCAGCACTTTTTAAAAGTATTTATAGAGAACTCTTTTTTTAAGCTTTCATTTGTATTTATATTATACTCTTCTTTATATGAAGCAACATACCTTTTTGATAAATTTAAAGCCAGTTTATAAACTAACGTTTCTTTATTCTCAATTCTGTTTTCAAAATCTTCTTCAAAAATATGATACATATCAAAAGATAGTTTATCATAATTAAATGTTAATTGTGTTGAAGAGGATGCTAATTTATTGTAAGTATGATTATATAAAATCCTATTTGATAACTTTCCACCATCAAAAGTAAATAAAAAATCATTTAAAAGATCTTCACTTATATAAGAATTATTCATATCATCATAAATATATGATTGCTCTATTTTATGTTTTACTATCTCTTTTAAAGAGTTTTTATCAAAAATAGATTGCTTTACACCTATCGTAATACTTTTCTCAGCTTTTAAAATTTCAAATAGCTTTAATTGTTCACTCTCATTAGTTATACCGTATATATCTCCATCTTCCTTAAAAGAATCTGTCTTTGCATAAGAGTTGTATATTTTTAGCGTATGGATATAATTGTTATAGGATTTAATAAGATCAGTATCTACTGACAAATAATGTGTATGCTCTCCATATCTGGCATTATTAAAAACCATATTGTCAAAATTGTCATAATTTATAGCTGAATATTTAAAATACTCTTTAAATTTTAAATGGATAAAATCATCAAACAAAGATGCCGAGTATGATATGGGCAGATCAATACTGATGATTTTACCTTCTATTCCAACATTTCTAAGTTGGTTATATAGATTTACGTTTGCCGAATATATCAGTTTTTTAAACAAGAAACTACTACTGTATTTATATAAATTTATCAAAGGAAGCTGCTGTAATGTTTGGTCATTGTTATCCATAGAGAGGTCATCGTAATATTTCATATTAAATTCACTATAGAGATTATTGGTATTGTAAAAATATTTTAATTGTGATTCTAAAAACTTATCGGTACTTAAAAAACTATCATAGTTATATTTAGTATTAATATAATCAATATCATTAATATTTTCATAACTTATTAACAAACCGTCTGAGTCACTTTTATGGGAAAACAGCTTATCTCTCTCATAATCAATATTAAAACCGTAATGTTTTTTATTTTCTAAAAAAGCCTCCTCTTTGTAATCTGTTTTTTCATTAAATATACCTGCCTGGATCTCTAGCTCTGAATAGATTGAGTCTATATGTCTATATTTTAAAGCATGTCCAGAACCCCTCTTTGATCTAAATTGAGGTATATACTCTAAGTCGTAATTATCTTCTGGTGCATAATAAAAAGGTTGGGCATACAAAAGACCCTCTTTTTTGCTATATCCTAAAGTTGGTTTTAGTAGTCCGCTTTTTCTAGTTCTGTTAGTTGAAAAACCAAAATAAGGTGTGTATAAAACCGGAATACTTTTTATATAAAGTGTTGTATCGTAAGTATTTAGCCATTGGGATGTTGTATTATAATCACCTTGGGAAAAACCTATACTCCAATCGGGATCATTGCAATCACAACTAGAAAGTGTAGCATCATCAAGTTCGTAGCTTACATTCTGCTTTTTTGCAGTTTGTGCATTAAACCATAATTTGTTTTTATTATCTATTATAACAAGTGGTTCAATTATGGTTGAATTGTTTTTTAGATTAAGGTATGTATAATCAGAATAGGTAAACAACTCACTTTTTTTGGCAATATTAACATCACCGAATAATTCAACGGTTGATAAAGTTTCATTATAATTTAATTTGTCGGCAGTCATATAATACTCAGGTGAATATACTACTACATTACCTTGTGCTTTTGTCACATTATCTTCTAAAGTGATACTTTGTGCTAGAATTTGCAAATGTTCATTATCGGTATTTTCATTTATTTCTCCTAAAGAAAGTTGAAAACTGCCAAAAATAAAAAAAATAAAAAAATATTTATTCATTAACTACAAGTGTTTTACCGAATTTATCATGAAATGTTTGCCTAGAGTCAGTATAAAATGCAATTATAAACCCAATATAAAAGAATGCTTCACTAACAATTCTACTCAAAGACCTTATTAAAGCATTAATAAAGCTTACTCTTCCAAAGTTATCAAAATCAATCACTTTTATTTTTGCAAAGATTTTACCTAAGGTAGCACCATAATACCAAATGAAAAAAGTTTGATATATAAACTTCAAAGCTATGATTTCAAAAAATGCCTGATTCATAAGCGAGGCTACAACTCCTATATCACCGTTTGCAGCCGATATCTGATCCCACAACATTACGAACACTACCAAAGTTATTAATATATCATCAATAACAAAGGCTTTAATTCTTGAGCTCATCGAAGCTAGTTGTAAATTTTCCGTATCTACATTATTACTATTATCCATTAAATAACCTAGTTCTTTAATGCCTGATAAGCAATATCTGTTCTACATTTCTTTCCTGCAAAATGAACCTGACCGCATAGTGCATATGCTCTGTCTCTAGCAGTTTTAATATCATCACCGAATCCTACACAAAGAAGTACTCTTCCACCGGTTGCAAATAAAGTATCACCCTCCTTAGAAACACCCGCATAAGATATATGAGAATTTTGCTCTAGCTCTTCATCATGTATCTCATCTACAATAATTTCAGCAGGTTCACTTGATCCGTAAGGATAATTCCCGCTTGCCATAACTACTGCTACCCCATATTGATCTTTTATCTTTATATCTAAGCTATTTAGCTGCTTTGTAGCACCTTTATAGAACAGGTCAGAAACAGGAGTTTCAAGTAAAGGCATAAGTATCTCACACTCAGGATCACCGAATCTTACATTATATTCTAATATAATCGGTTCACCCTTAACAACCATAACACCGATAAACAGTACCCCTTCAAAAGGAGCACCCTCTTTTTTCATACCTTCTAGTGTAGGTTTTATAACTCTATCTTCAACTTTTTGGTATATATCATCATTTACCAAAGGTGTTGGAGCATATGCCCCCATACCTCCGGTATTAGGACCCGTATCGCCGTCCCCTACTCTTTTATGGTCTTGTGCTGCCGGAAGTACTTTATAGTTGTCTCCGTCACAGATTGCAAAAATAGAAAGCTCATAACCGTCAAGATACTCTTCTATAATAACATTGTTACCCGCATCACCGAAACTTTCACCGCTAAGCATACCTTTTGCGGCATCTTTTGCTTCATCTTTAGAAGATGCAATAATTACACCCTTTCCTGCACAAAGTCCATCAGCTTTCACAACAATCGGTAATCTTTCCATAGAATCTATAAAATTATAAGCTTCTTCTTTAGAGTTTGTTTCTATAAACGCTGCTGTAGGTATATTATATTTTTTTAGTATATTTTTCATATATACTTTACTTCCCTCAAGCTGTGCAGCTGCTTTTGAAGGACCGAATATAGTAAGACCGTTATCTTTAAAAATATCCACAACACCGTCTACTAAAGGCTGTTCAGGACCTACAATTGTAAGTTCTATATCATTTTCTTTTGCCCATTGCGCTAACTCATTATAATCTTTAATATTTATATTTGTACCTAAGTTGTCCGTTGCACCGTTACCGGGCATGAAAAATATATTATGTTCTTGCTCCTCTTTAGATATAGCTAATCCAATAGAGTATTCTCTTCCACCGCTTCCAAGTATCAAAATATTCATTAATGTAAACCTTAAAATAATTTATTTAAACCCCAGATAGCCGATATTCAAAGGCGGCCCTAAAAGCCAAAGTGCTGCAGTTGCGAACATAGTTTTAGGAACAACAATCAAAATGAAGCGTTACACACCGCTATGATTACAAGCAACCGCATAAAAATAGTATCGGACCCAAAAATATGAAAATCCCGAACTATCCAGGTAATTAGAATTCTACCCACTTTTTAATTAAAAGGAAGTAATTTACCGGTTAATAAAGAAGTTTTAGATATAATAATTATAATAAACCTATAACATAAGTAGGCTTCTTAAAGGATTTTCAGATCGTGAACAACAATAAATTTGATTTTACAACAACAAGCGATGCTTGTATAAAGTGTGGTAAATGTAAACCTGTTTGTACAATATTTAACGTAAATCAAGATGAGACAACCTCCCCAAGGGGTTTTATTGATCTTTTGGGTGCATATAAAAGAGATGAGCTGGAGCTTGACAAAAATGCAAAAGATATTTTCGAAAGTTGTTTTTTATGTACCAATTGTGTAGATGTATGTCCAAATGACCTGCCCACAGATATGATAATAGAGCAAGTAAGGTCCGATATAGCTAAAAAATACGGTATAGCTTGGTATAAAAGAGCCTTTTTCTTTCTTTTAAGACACAGAAAAATAATGGACCTTATGGCTAAACTAGGTTGGGTTTTTCAAACCTGTGGATTGAAAATAGACAAAAACAGTCAAAGTGGAAAATCAAGATTTAATCTTCCTATTGAGATGATTAAAGATAGAAGTCTCCCCTTTGCAGATAAAAAATCATTTTTAAATACCTACCCTGAAAATATAACTTACCGTAAAGAGCAAACCAAAGAGATAAAAAAAGTTGCTATTTTTATTGGTTGTATGGGTAACTACGCTTATACAAACATTGGCAAAAGCCTTTTAAAGATCTTGGAAAAACTTGAGATAGATGCATTCATACCAAAAAAGCAAAAGTGTTGTGGAGCACCTGCATATTTTACGGGTGATTTTGATACTGTTGATCATCTAATAAAGAAAAATATAGAATATTTTGAAACATTTATTGATGATGTGGATGCTGTCATTATCCCCGAAGCTACCTGTAGCGCAATGATAAATACAGACTGGGAACATTTTTTACATGATCAGCCCACATGGAAAGAAAGAGCTGCTAAAATTGCACCAAAAGTACAATTAGCTACAAAGTGGCTTGAGAACAATACCAAACTAGTTGAACTGTTAAAGAAAAAGGGTAAAATGATGGATGAAGTTGTAACTTACCACGATCCCTGCCATGCAAAAAAGATGCAAGGGGTATTTATGGAGCCAAGAAACCTTATAGAGCAAAACTATAATATTGATGAGATGACGGATCCAAATGAGTGTTGTGGGTTTGGGGGTATTACTATGCAAAGTGAAAAGTACCATTTTGCAAAAGCAGTCGGCGAGAAAAAAGCAACAATGATCAATAAAACAAATGCAGATGTGGTAAGTGCAGAATGTAGTGCCTGCAGAATGCAGATCACAGATTCTCTTGGTAGAACAGATACAAAAGTAATATTTAAAAATCCAATAGAGCTCATTGCCGAAGCACTTGATTAATGGAATTTTGGAACAATATATATAATCAATTTGACCCTGTTGCATTTCAATTGGGATCTATATCCGTACATTGGTACGGTATTATGTATGCAGCTGCATTTTTATCTGCTATTTTTGCCGCAAAGTGGATAGTAAGAAAAGACAATATACCAATTACACAAGATCAGCTTGACAGTTATATCTGGTGGGTAGAGATAGGTGTTATTTTAGGTGCAAGAGTCGGGTATATTATTTTTTATGATCCAAATACCTTATATTATCTTACTCAACCTTGGCAGATATTCAATCCCTTTGATTCAGTGGGTAATTTTGCAGGTATATCGGGTATGAGTTATCACGGTGCAGTGATTGGATTTATTGTAGCTTCATATCTTTGGAGCAAGAGATATAAAATATCATTTTGGATGATGAGTGATATAGCTGCTATTGCCGTACCTTTGGGGTACACTTTTGGCAGAATAGGAAATTTCTTAAATCAAGAGCTTGTAGGAAGGGAAACTGAGCTCTCATGGGGTATATATGTTAACGGCGTTCTTAGACACCCTTCGGCAATTTATGAAGCTGTTTTAGAAGGGGTATTTATCTTTTTGATTATTTACTTTACTAGACAATATAAAAAATTTGACGGGCAGCTTGGTATGCTGTACGTACTTCTTTATTCGATAATGAGAAGTATCGCTGAAATATTTAGAGAACCTGATCCTCAGCTTGGTTTTTTATTCGATACAAACTGGTTGACTATGGGGATGCTGATATCTAGTATCTTTTCTATAATGGTATTATTTGTATATATTTACCTATATAAAAGAAAGATATAATATCAATCTTTTACGGTAGGATTATCTATATAGCCCATTTTGATTGCATCTTCCTCTATCTTTGTTTTAAGAAGATCCAATCTCCAATTATGTCTAGTGGCAAATTCCACAATCTCTTTTTCTCTTTCATCTTCATTACAAAATACATAAATTCTTTTTAAAAAAAGTTTTGGTATCTGTATTGCTATAAGTTGAAAATAGTTTTCTTTACAATTTCTTGAGCAAAAAGCCTTACTCATAGCTATCTTCTTTTTACAAAAAGGGCAATGTGACATATTTACGATCCTTCTTAATGCTTTATTGGTACTAGTTTATAGTAGTCTGCATTTGTTACATCCCGAATATATTTTGGGTCCTGCTCATGTAACGCAATTATCTGTACCTCTTGACCGTACAGTAACCAGCCTCTAACTTCGTCATCTTCCAATACACCTAAAGAGAACATCTCTACTAGCTCATCTTTGGATACAATTTGTTCTTCCATATTTTTTCCTAAACCCCGAAATAAATAATAATCAATATTGACTAACTGATATTATCTATTTGGTAACCTTTTGATGAATTATTATTTATGATCTCATAATATGTTTTATTTCTGATCTTATTCACAACATTTCTCATTGTAAATATACTCATTTTCTTCTCTTTCCAAACATATTTTTTTATATCATCATAAGAAACTATTCTTTCATGATTGTCAAGAAGAAGTTTTAATACTTGAAATTCAAACTTTGTAAAAGATATTGCACCGTTGTCATTATAAAATCTCTCTCTATATGCATCGTAATATATACCGTGATTTAAAAGTATTTTATCAGATCTTTTAGATTGGTTTAATGCTACAATCGTTGATAATCTAAGGTCATCAAAATTAATTGGACTTTTTATGATTGAATAACAACTCATATTGATACAATTTACAATATCACTTTCAGAATTACTTTCCAATATTACTATTTTAGGTAAAAGTGGATTTGAAATTCTTATATTTTCCATTATTTTTAAAAAGTTATTAACTTTATAATCAACAATAATAATATCACATTTTGTGTCAAATGACTCTACAGTACTTTGTGAACCCATAAAAGTCAACTCTTTTAGATCGTTAAAATTCTCTTCAATCTGTGCTTGAAGCTGATTGTCATCAGTAATGCAAGCCATTTTCATGTTAGTTAATTTTCTTAGTCTTTTAATCATCTTTTAAACTTTTCCATTTATTTTTTTCGTATTGTATCTAAAAAAATTATTTATGTCAAAGGGTTTTGTAAAAAATTAAAATAAAAACTTATTATTATAAAAAATTATCTTTTTTTAACGCTACTTTAACATGGCCCAATTATCACCTATACTTACGCTAACTTTTAAGGGAACTTCTAATGTATATATTTCCTCCATTATCTCTACAAGCTTGATAGTTATAGTATCTACAAGCTCTTCTTTAACTTCAAATATTAATTCATCGTGAATCTGTAAAAGCATTTTTATATCATTACTATTTTTATACTTTAAAGATATTTTATTCATAGATAGCTTGATTAGGTCAGAAGAACTACCTTGAAAAACCGTATTTACGGATTCTCTTAAAAACCCTGCTTTCATCATTGCATTTGCACTGTCAAAATCAAATTTTCTTTTTCTTCCAAGTAAAGTTTTAACATATCCATGCTCTACTACATAATCTTGAATTGATTGTAGATGCTCTTTTACCGTGGGAAAACTTTCAAAATAACTATCAATATACAGCTTGGCTTCTTTTGCAGGGATTCCAAGCTGTTCACCCAGTTTTCTACTTCCCATACCGTATAGAAGTCCAAAGTTTATTGATTTTGCAATATCTCTTTTATTTTTTGCTTCATCTTCTCCAAATATTTTAATTGCTGTTTGAAGATGTATATCTTTATCCTCTTTAAATGCCTCTACCAATGCCTGATCTTTACTATAATGTGCCAGAAGCCTTAATTCAATCTGGGAATAATCAATACCTACAAGTTTATAACCCTCACGTGCTACAAAACCTTCTCTTATTAATCTTCCGGCTTCTCTCCTTACCGGTATATTTTGAAGATTTGGATTTTTACTGCTTAATCTGCCTGTTGCGGTTCCTGTTTGTAAAAAAGAGGTGTGTATTCTACTGTTATTTGATTTTTGTGCCAACTCTAATAATGGTTCAATATATGTGGAGTGTAATTTAAAAGCCTCCCTATACTCTAAAACTTTTGGAATAACTTCATGCTCATCTAGCAGTTTATTAAGCACAGCCTCATTCGTACTATACCCTGTTTTTGTTTTTTTAGGAGCAGGAAGTTTTAAATTGTCAAAAAGTACTATACCCAACTGCTTTGGTGAATTAATATTAAAAGTTTCTCCGCTTATCTCGTAAATACTATCTGTTAATTTAGACAAATGATCTTTGGATTTTTCTTTTAAGTTCTTAAAAAACTCTATATCTACTTTAATACCCTCTTGCTGCATCTCATATAAAACTTTTATAAAAGGGAACTCTATTGTTTTAGCTATCTGCATTAGATACTCTTCATCGTTTTGTTTAAACAGTTCCATTATCCTATGATAAAGCTTCAAAGTTACAAAAGCATCTTGGGCAGCATATTTTGTTGCATCATCCAACGATACATTTGAGAAGTTTTCACCTTTTTTAACGATATCTTTAAATGATATAGTTTCATATCCATTTAAAAGTCTTTTACTAAGTCTATCCATACCTACAGGTTTATCACTGTCTAACAACCAAGCCATGATCATGGTATCTGCAAAAAGTTTTATCTCCATATTGAGGTTATTTTTTATTACCGCATAGTCATATTTGAAGTTTTGCAGTATAAGCTTCTGTTTATTTAAAATTTCTATAGCTTTTTTTGTGTCTTCTAAAGTTATTTGTTCAGGAACTCCTAGATAAAAGTGAGCTGTCGGAACATAATATGCTTTTGAGTCTTCATAACAAAAAGAGAATCCAACAAGCTGTGCATCATCCGTATCTATTGATGTTGTTTCTGTATCAAAAGCTACTAAGGAACCTTTTGGAATATTGTTTATAACATCATAAAGCTTTGATGTTTCATTTAACAATATAAAATCACACTCATAGCTTTCTTCTTCTCTTTGTTCAATTTTAGAATGATCATACTCTTTAGGGATAACAGTTTTATAGTTTAAGCCCTCTTTGTGAACCTTATCTATAATTCTTTGCATATCATATTGATGTAAAAGCTCTGCAATTTTTAAGATAGGGTTCTCTTTTGGGAGCTCCAAAGTATGAAGCTCCCCGATATTATTGATACAATGAGCATCATTGTGTAAAGTTACAAGTTTTTTACTTATATATGCAAGTTCCCTACCCTCATTTAAAAGTTTCTGCCATCTTGGTTTTTCGATATTCTCAATATTTTCATATATATTGTCAAGTGTACCGTACTGCTCTATTAGCGCCTGAGCTGTTTTTGCCCCTACCCCTTTTACTCCCGGAACATTATCCGCACTATCACCTAGTAAAGATTGATAGTCGGTAAACTGTTCAGGATAGACACCGTATTTATCATAACAGTCATTACGGCTTATTATTTTCTTTTTCATAGGATCGAACATAAAAATATCATCTTTAATCAACTGATAAAGATCCTTATCATGACTAACAACTCTTACGTTAAGTCCTTGTTCATGTGCGTCATGTGCAAGTGAAGCAATGATATCATCCGCCTCATAACCAATCTTGCTGGCAGTAGGGAAGCCCATCTTTTCAATAAAATCAATAGCTACTGGAAGTTGTGCCGTCAAATCTTCAGGAGCTTCAGGTCTATGAGCTTTGTACTCTTCATATATATCATTTCTAAAAGTCTTTCCTTTACTATCTAAAGCAAATACCAGATAATCTGTTTGAAAATCTTTCCCTATAGAACTTATAAAATTCACAAATCCCGTAAGCATTCCTGTGGGAAAGCCTGTTTTTGACTTTAAAGGTGGAAGAGCGAAATAGCTTCTAAACAAAAAACCGAATGTATCAATGATAGTTAAAGTTTTTTTATTTTGGTTCATAATTAAATACCCTTTGGATTATAGTTGTTAAGTAAAGAATCTTTACCAAAGTGACTGAGTTTCGTAAGTATCACTGTTTTGGACAAACTCTAAAAAAGTATCATCATTGTAATCTAAATACAAATAATATTCATCCAATGATATGGTGTGTTGTATGTTTGATCTGTTAATATAAGCAGAGTTCTCTTCACTAGACGCCAGATCACTTAAATAGTATTCAGCCATTGATGGAGCCATTGTTTGAAGAACAGTATCCAATTCTTCAAAACATGCTACACCAAATGTTGTAAAAAGTAAATTCTTATTGATCTGTATAATCAATTTAGCCGTTTAATCCATTTAAAAGTGATTGCATTCTACCTAGGTCAAGACCGCTATTATTTGAATGCTCCTTTGAAGATTCTTCATCTGGTTTCTCCTCTTCATCCTCTTTTGTCAAACTTTTCTGATCCAAAGAAACCTCCTCTTTTAGATCAGTTTCTTTATTTTCATTCGGCTCTTCATTTTCTTTAGAATCCGTTGCATCAAGGATAGATTCTATCTTAGACAGCATATCACCAATCTCACTTGTTTGAGCTTTAGTTGTAGTTGTAAGTGAAGTTATCTTCTCTTCAAGAGCGTCATTCTTTTTCTCAAGATCTTCAATCTGTTCGATATATTCTCTATTTTCCTCTTTTATCTCTTTGTTTTCTTCCTGTAAAGACTCATAAGCAGTTAATAGTTGATTTAATGCTTGACTTAATTGTTTTACCGTATTGCTTTCTTCTATGTTATTTTCTTCCATCTTTAATCCTGCCGTATTATATTATTTATTTTTAGCAATAATAGCAAAAATCAACTGATAATTCCATCAATTTTCAATAAAGATTTTACATCTGCTTTACGAGATGCAAATTGGTAATAAAGTTCGTTCATATCTATACTTCCACCTTTTGCAAGAACAATATCTTTATATTTACCTGCCAGTTCTTTATTAAATACTCCCTTATCAATAAACAGATAAAATGCATCTGCACTTAGTACTTCTGCCCATTTATAACTGTAATAGCCAGCTGCATATCCACCTGCAAATATATGGGCAAAACCATTTTGGAATTTGTTATAAACAGGCGGTTTCATAACAGATATTTCATCTCTGATATTATCCAGAAGTTCTTGTGTCTGCTCTTCATTGTATAACTCTTGATGTAGTTTAAAATCAAACAAAGCAAACTCAAGCTGTCTTATGGTACTTAACGAAGATTGAAAGTTTCTGGCACGGATAAGTTTATCTATTGCTTCATCATCAAGTACTTCATCTGTTTGATAATGTATAGCAAACATTTGTAAAACCTCTTTATCATAAGAAAAATATTCCAAGAACTGTGAAGGAAACTCCACAGTATCCCAAGCTACACCGTTTATACCGCTTACGAAAGGCTGTTCAACACGACTTAGTATATGATGAAGTGCATGACCCATCTCATGAAAAAGAGTTACAACATCACTGTGTCTTAATAAAGAGGGTGTTGTGTCACTAGATGTTGGGAAATTACAAACTATATAGGCAGTTGCAAGCTCCTCTTTATCCTCTAAAACACTGTGGGAATGCCAGCTGTTCATCCAAGCACCACCCCTTTTGTCTTTTCTTGCTTCAAGATCAATATAAAGTCTTGCTATAGTAGAGCCTTGCTCTTTTACATCATAAGCATCAGCTTTATCATCCCAGGTAGGAGTCTCAACTTTTTCAAAACTAATACCGAATATCTTTTTCAAGAAATCAAAAAGACCGTTAAGTACAGTGTTTTTTTCAAAGTACGGCCTATAATATTCCTCATCTATATCATACTTATTTTCTTTAAGCTTTTGGCTATAGTAAGCAAGATCAAAACTTTGAAGATCACTGCATCCATCTTTTTCTGCTAAATCTTTAACCTCTTGAAGTTCCTCTTTTGCCTGCTCTTGTGAGTATTTCCCCAACTCATAAAGAAAATCAACAACATCGTCCTCTTTTTGAGCCATCTTTGTTGCCAATGATAACTGAGCATAGTTCTTAAAGCCTAAAATATTAGCTTCCTCTTCTCTTAATTTTAGTAGTTTTTCAATAAGCTTACCGTTTTGTGGTGCTCTTGTGCAATAAGCTTTATATATCTCTTCTCTTTTTTCTCTGTTTGTTCCGTAAGTGGTATATGCGATATATGAGGGCATTTGAAGCGTAAATTTATATTTTATCTTACCGTTATCTTCAAATTTTGCTGTTTCAAGATCACTTACAGGTATCTCTTTTACATCCTCAAAATCTTCAATTATCATCTCCCATGCATTTGTTGCATCAAGAAGGTTTTGAGAAAACTCTTTACTTAACTCGCTTAATTGTAAGTTTATCTCTTCTAGTTGTTTTTTCTCTTTATCACTTAATCCGCAACCGCCTAATTTAAAATCTCTTATCTCGTTTTCGATAACTTTCTTTTGTTCCTTATTTAAAGAACTATTATACTTATACTGTATATCCTTAAAAGAACTATAAACCTTTTCATTTGATGAAAGTTGTGAAGAGTAAACGGAGATTAAAGGTAAACACTCATTGTAAACCTTTTGTGTTGTTTCACTGTTTTTTACACTATCAATATGAAATATCGGTGTACAAAACCAATCCAGCTCCTCTGCCATTTTCTGATACGGCACAACGAAATTGTTATATGTTTTATCCTCTATATCCAATATACGCTTTAGCTCACTCTTATTGGTGTTTATAATATTTTCCAGTTGACTTTTGCTGTTTTCAAAATTGTCAAGATTAAACTCTTTAAACATTTTATACCTTTGTAACTTTTTTTGAAAGTATACTATAAAAATCTTGTATAAAACTGTAATTAAAAGTTCTCATATTTACCTTGTTTTACCTCTTCTTTTATAGAATCAAGTTTTTCATACAATAACTCTAAAATACGTTCCGCGGCTAATTTATTGTCTGCTTCAGGTACATCCCAATTTGTTATCTTCATATTCATATCAAACAATATTTGAAGCTGATCTTTTATATCATCTTCTCGGCTTTTTATCTCTTTTTTTGTTGCACTATTATCATTATTAAAATCCATCACTAACCCCTTTTGTCCATTTGTTATTTTAAATAGTTTATTCTTTTTTCAATTCAATGTCAAGAAAAAATCAAGGTGTATTAAGATAAAATCTGCTTATGAAAAAATGTAATTTAAAACTAAAAAAACTTATAGAAGATGTTGTTCTTCCCGATATAGAAGACCATATGGATCATATTTTTGAACAAATAGCTAATAATAAAAGTTCAAACGATCAACTTAACGATGAGCTTGCACAGATGCAAGAGATGAGAAAAGAGTTTCAAGAGATCTTAACCGAAATCGATGAAAACAGCTTGGATAATGATGAATGTACCGAACTTTATGAAGATATAATGGAGATGATCAAAGAGGAGGAGTAGGAGTAGCAAATCCCCTCCTCTAATTTGTAATATTTTTATTTAGTATTGCATATATCGTATATATGTGCAAGTAGTTCTTTTAAATTTATAGGTTTTATAGCATAGTGTGAAACACCGTACTTGGAAGCCTCATCTATATACTCTTTATTTGAGTATGCAGTTGTAAAAATAAAAGGTATATTGCGGTCTATTTCTCTTATATGCTTTAACATCTCTATACCATTCATCTCATCCATATTTATATCGCTGACTATTAAATCAATTTTATCACCTTTACTCTTTGCATTTAAAAATGCTTCATAACCATCTTTTCCGTTTTTACATATTACGGTGTCTTTAAACAATGTTTCTAAGATAAGTACCAGTTTATCTCTAATTGGCTTTTCATCTTCCACATACATTAAGGTTATATTTTCAAAGTTTTTTTTATCTATCTTATTATTTTTTTTAAATTCTGAATTT
>JAYEMD010000021.1:0-25557 GCA_034717895.1 Campylobacterota bacterium
TAAATTTAGTGTTTTAAAATTAAAACTCTAAGTTTATAGACGAAGTTATAATTAAAGATAAATCTTTAATTATTCTTCTTGTATCTAGTTTATAAAAATTACATATGTTTTATTTCACTAAAACATCATAAAGTGTATAAACTTGATTTATTTATTAACAATTTATTTTTTAAAGAACTTTCAACTTTTCGTTTGACTCATCTTTACGTTGTGTCTCACTTAAATTGGACGAGAATTATAATAGATTTTTTTTAGTTTGTCAAGAGGTTTTGCTAAAAGTTTTCTTAAATTTTGTAATTTAGAAAATTTTGACTTTTAAAGCTTGCTTTTTACCCTTGGAGGGGTAGGAGATTGAAATAATTGCATTACTGTTTTTGCCATTTTAGAATTTAAGAGATCATTGATACTTACCTCTTGTTGTGCTAGGTTTGGATTTTTTATCTCACCCATACTTGTTACACAACCTGAGGGTTGATTCATCTCTATATCTTCTATCATCGAGCCTACATTATTATCATTGGCAGCTACTTTATCTATTGATGTTGGATTAACAGTCGCTTTTATACTGCGGGCTGTCTCCTTTGTATTTTCTTTTTTAATCTTGTCAAATTCTAGTTCTGTATGTTCCCCGTATACTTCTTCAATAAAGTTTTTAATATGAGAGAAGTGTTTATATAGGAGGGTTTTACAATCACCTTGTGCAACACTGTTTATCTTTAGTATATTGTTCTCATATGATGAGAAACTAAAACTACTTTCAAAACACTCACCTAATTTATAATTTTTCTCATATATATTTTCTATCACTTTACTAAAAAGTTGCTCTTCTTTATTAACTTGTTTTGTCTGAATAGTTTGTGTATTTACAGGTTGTTCTATAGTTTCTTCTACTCTTGGCTGTAATACTTGAGTTTCTTGAACTACAGGTTCATTTACCATTTGATTGATTGGAGCTTGTGGCTCTATAGGCTTAGTTATTGTTGTAGATTCTTGTTGTACCCCTTGTTTTATCACATTTGGTTGTTGAACATTTTCCTCTTTAATTATTCCAGATAAAGAAACTTGGGTATTGTTTATCTGTTCTATAACCTCATCAATTGTTTTAAGGCTAACAGCCTCAACCATTTTTGAGAATGTCAATATCAATACAAATCCACTGTCGCTGTTCATATTTAACAGTTGTTTTGAATCAGCTATAATTCTAAAGAATCTATCAAAAATAAGAATATCAAACTTAGGATCATTCATAAGCATTTTTTGTTTAAGATATATACTTATCTCATCTAGCACCTGCCCTACCTCATAACTTTGTAATGATTCTATTACAGGTCTTATATCACCTTTGGATAATACTACATCAAATACATTATCTAAAAAACTCGGGTCAATCATCCCAAGCATATCTGTAACAGTATGGGTAGTAACTGTACCTTTTGAATATATGATAGCTTGATCTAAAAGTGTAAGGGTATCTCTTAAACTACCCTGCCCGCTTCTTGTAAGCATCTCTAATGCAGGCATCTCAAAGTTTATATCCTCTATATTTAAAATATGACTTAGGTGGTGCATTATATTTTTATCGGATATTCTTTTAAATCTAAAATGCTGTGTTCTACTTAATATAGTTGCAGGTAGTTTTAAGGGATCTGTTGTTGCTAGTATAAACTTAACAAAATCAGGTGGTTCTTCCAAGGTCTTTAAAAGAGCATTAAATGCCTGAGTTGTAAGCATATGAACCTCATCTATTATAAATACCTTATATTTAGCACTTGTAGGTTTATACTTTGTATGTTCTATAAGCTCTTTTATATCATCTATACCTCTGTTTGATGCGGCATCCATCTCTATTATATCAAGATGTCTGTTCTCATTTGCACTTTGACAACCTGTACACTGTTCACAAGGTTTAGATGTAGGTGCATTTTCACACACAAGTGATTTTGCCATAATCCTAGCTGTACTTGTTTTACCGCTACCTCTTAATCCTGATAAAAGATATGCATGTGATAATCTGTTTGTATCCAAAGCAAGTGCCAAAGTTGTTGAAATGGTATCTTGACCAATCAAATCTTCAAATCTCTTTGGTCTGTATTTTAGTGCTAAAACTTGTCTTGCATTCATATTAGTTATTACCTCTTATCATTATTTTTCCACCTTTATTCCATCTATCCAATATATTATCAACCATTTTTAGATTTATCTCACCTGTAAAATAAACATATACGTCTATATTATCATCGTTTAAAATATGCCCTTTTTGAAAGCTTAATTCTTTAAGCCTGTTTGCTATTGCATACCCTGTTTGTACCAAGTTTATATCATCTCCCATTATATCTTTTATAATATGAGATATTAAAGGATAATGTGTACATCCAAGTACAATAGTATCAACACTGTTTTGCTTCATAGGAGTAAGCCAATTGTGAAGCATATCTGCAGTATCTTCACAGTGTGTATTACCTTGCTCAATCCTCTCAACAAGTCCCGGGCACGGCTGTTCATACAAGGTGATACAAGATACGGTAGAGAGCTCATCTGCTAAAAGCTGATACTTTTCACCCTTTAGAGTTGCAGGTGTAGCCAAGACCCCTACCTTACCTGTTTTTGTGTAATTAACCGCAGGTTTAATCCCCGGTTCAGTACCTATTATTAAAAGGTCGGGGAAGGTTTTTCTTAAATCATTTATAGCTGCTGATGTTGCCGTATTGCAGGCAACTATTAAAGCATCTATATTAAACTCTTTTATAAGATGTTTTGTTACTTCCAAACTGTACTTTAGTATCTGCTCTTTAGACTTCTCCCCGTAGGGTGCTGCTTGTGTATCTGCAACATAATAAACTCTCACACCTTTAAATGTACGAACAATAGCATCAACTACGGTCAAACCACCAAGTCCTGAGTCAAAAACACCTATTTTCAAATAAATCCTTTTATCCTAAAAAGGAGATTCTATCATAAGTTTTTATATAATTTGATTATGTTTTACCATTTTCATCCATTTGACCCTTTTCTCAACATTGATACTACTAAAATAATCGTAGGTACACTTCCGCCTCCAAGGTTCTGTAGCAAAGAGCTTAAAAAAGAGGATGTATATTTTCAATACGGCTCTTGTGATAACCAGTTATGGAGAGTATTAAATAAGATTTACGATCTTGATCTGCTGTTTGATAATTCTATAAAAGCAATAGAGCAAAGAGAAGAGTTTTTAAACAAATACAACATAGGTATATGTGATATAGTTGATTCCTGCTATAGGGAAAAGTTAGATGCCAGTGATCTTGGGATGATAGATATTCAACTTAAAGATATATTGTCATATCTAAAAAAATACCCTAAAATTGATACTGTAATATTTACGGGAGGTCTTTGTAAAAATTCACCTGAGTACTTTTTTAGAAAAATTCTAAAAAAGCAAAATATCAAACTTCATAAGATCTTGGAAAATATCCCTAAAACCAATCAGTTTTTCTTTGAAAACAGAACAATAAAAACAATAAGCCTCACTTCCCCTTCAAATGCTGCAAACAGAAGTATAGGCAGGAATAAACAATATAAACTAAAAAAAGAAAAAAACAACTCATATACAACTTTTGATTTTAGAGTTGAACAATATAAGGAAGTTTTCCCAAATAAAAAAGCCCCTTAAAAAGGGGCTTTTTTTTGAAACTAATGATTTTAAACTCTAAACTTTAAAAGGGAGGGGAGTCTAGTGATTAACTGCTCCATCGGCTCCAATACCTGTTTGACATCTGATATCTTGTACATCAAATGCCGCAATCTCTTTTTGTCCATCCTCAGACTTATCCGTAATAGAAAAGTACCAGATAGCTAAGAACGCCAACGGTACAGAGAATACAGCAGGAAACTTGTAAGGTACAACCGCTTCACCCATTCCAAGAATTTGTGTCCATACTACAGGACCTAAGATTACAAGGATAAGAGCAGAAAAAAGACCAATATATCCACCTATTACCGCACCTCTTGTAGTTAACTTCTTCCAGAAGATTGACATAAACAGTACCGGGAAGTTAGCAGATGCAGCAATAGTAAACGCTAATGCAACAACAAATGCAATATTTTGCTTCTCAAAAGCAATACCGAAGATAATAGCAGCAATACCGATAGCTAATGTAGCCATTTTTGATACATTCATCTCTTTTTTCTCATCAACTTTTTCACCCTGTACGGCAAATGCATTTGCATAAAGGTCGTGTGATATAGCAGAAGCACCTGCAAGTGTAAGACCAGAAACAACCGCTAAGATTGTAGCAAATGCAACAGCAGAGATAAATCCAAGGAAGTAATCACCGCCAACAGCATGTGCCAGCCAAATCGCAGCCATATTATTCATACCTTTTAATGTATTTGTTGTATCATCCCAGTAAACTCCGCCTTCAGCACCGAGAACCAGTACAATAGCACCGAATCCCATGATAAATGTAAGGATGTAGAAATAACCGATTAAACCGGTTGCAACAAATACAGACTTTCTAGCTTCTTTTGCATCGGCAACAGTAAAGAATCTCATAAGAATATGAGGAAGTCCTGCCGTACCGAACATAAGAGCAATACCTAGGGATATAGCTGAGATAGGATCAGACACAAGTCCACCCGGTGTCATAATAGATTCACCTTTAGGGTGGATCTCCGTTGCCGCAGTAAACAATGCTTCAAAACTGAATCCAAATTGTGCCATAACCATGATAGACATAAATGTTGTACCGCAAAGTAATAATATAGCTTTAATTATCTGTACCCATGTAGTTGCAAGCATACCGCCAAAAGCAACATAAGCTACCATCAAGGCACCTACTAAAACAACAGCGATCTCATAATCTAAACCAAATAAGATCTCAATAAGCTTACCGCTTCCAACCATTTGAGCAATAAGGTATAATATAACAACAGCTATAGAACCAAGTGCTGCAAGTATTCTTACCGGCTTCTGTTTTAATCTGTATGCCGTAACATCTGCAAATGTATATTTACCTAAGTTTCTTAACTGCTCAGAGATCATAAAAAGAATTACGGGCCAACCAACAAGGAAACCAATAGAGAAAATCAATCCATCATAACCTTTTAAGTAAACCATACCGGTAATACCGAGGAAAGACGCCGCAGACATATAATCTCCTGCAATTGCAGTACCGTTTTGAGTACCGGAGATACCCCCGCCTGCTGTGTAAAAATCACTTGCAGATTTTGTTTTTTTAGATGCCCAGTAGGTGATACCTAAAGTAGCAGCTACAAAGATAAAGAACATAACAATAGCAGGAACATTTAACTCATCAGCTTTAGTTCCGGCACCCAGATCTGCACCGGCTGCAAATGCTGCAACTGCACTTAACATTAATGTAAAGAAGATTTTATTTAACATTATTCATCTCCTTTGCCGCATCATCTTTTACTTTATTTAAAAGATCATCAAACTCACTGTTTGCTCTTTTAACATACACACCGGTCATCGCAAAAGCAAAAACAATAATCGCTACACCTACAGGGATACCTACCGTTGTCATCCCTCCACTTAAACTCTGTCCTAATGTTTCAGGGCTAAATGCAATGAATAAAATAAATGCATAATAAACCACTAACATAGTAATAGTCAGTTTCCAAGCAAAAGAACTTCTTTGAGTAACAAGTTTCTTATAAGAAGGATTTGCTTTGATCTTCTCAACCATACTTTGATCCATACTTTCTCCTATTTTTAAATTTCAATAGAAGTTTAGATGTTGCAAATAGCATTAATATAGCATTGTGCTATTTTATCAGTTTTTGTTATATATAGTGATTTTTATGTGTAAAAAAGAAACAAACACACCTATACAGAAGGTGTATAGGTGTTTATGGTGTAACCGATTCCCTTTATATTGGTTATAAAATCTTCTTTTAGTGACTTTTTAAGTCTGCTTACTTCTGCTCTTATTGTAGCATCTGAAACAGGGTCATTATCCCAGATATATTCTCTTAATGTATCAATAGTGATAATACGTCCCGTATTTAGGGCTAAATACTCTACTATTTTTAATCTTTTGTTTGTAAGTTTTTGAAGTTCTTTATTGTAGTAGAGTGCATGGTCTTCTTTAGAGTAGGTATAGTTTTTACTAAAATTTATATGTAGAATAGTATCTTTTTTAAGCTGTTGTATCTCTTTTTGTATTCTAATACCCAACTCTTTTAGATGAAATGGTTTTTTTAGATAATCTATAGCTCCAAGATCAAAAGCATCTGATATTGATTCTATAGAGGTATCTGCACTTATAAATATAGCAGGAGTAAAGTTTTGACTCTTATTTAGATCATCAAGAAGTTCCAATCCGTTGAAATTTGGTACATTTATATCTAAAATAAGAAGATCATATCTATTCTCTTTTAGTTCGTTTTGGGCTTCTATTCCATCACTAAAACTGTTAATCTCATATCCAAGCTCTACTATATACTCTTCAACACTTTGCAAAAGCATAAGCTCATCTTCAAGCAGTAGTATTTTCATACTTTTCCTTATCTTTCTTGTTATTTGTGAAAATATACCTAAATGTTGTTAAATTATCTATAGAGTGCACTTCCAATTTTATTTTATTTTCTATACAGATCTCTTTTATTATATTTAATCCTATACCAAATCCACCCCTTGAGCTGTTTTCTCTATAGTATCTTTCAAAAAGTTTGTCAGTATCATCAATAGTATCACCGTTATTTATAATATCCAAGTAAACATCTCTGTGTTTTTTATAAAGATTTATATCTATTATTGATTCTTTATAGCTGTATTTAATAGCATTTGATAATGTATTATCACAGATCCTTTGAAGTAAAATTGTGTTAAATAATATATTTATATTATTTTCTATTTTACTTTTAAAGTTCAGATTATTGGCAATTGCTATCTCATTGAAAAATTCAATTCGGTTTAATATAAAGAGATCTAAACTGATATTCTCTTTGGGATATTCTATCCTGTCCTTCTTTACCATATATTCAAGATCATTGTAGATATTGTGTATTATCTTGGATGCAGCTTCTATTTTAGATAAATATTTATTGGCGGGTAGTTTTAACTTAAAAAGGTCTATATTTGTAATAATAATACTAAGCGGAGTATTGATCTCATGTATGGCATCTTTTACAAATCTATCTTGCTTAACTACAAGCTCATTTACATATCTCTCAGACTTTTCTAACTCTTTCGTTCTTTGGTGTACCTTTTTCTCAAGATTTTTATTTAGATCATTTAAATTATCTTTCATTGTATTTATATGCAGTGCAACTTGTTTGAATTCTTTAAAAGATATTTTTTTTGTATCTATATTCTTTAATTTTTCAGATGATTCCCTAATAAGTCTTATATCATCTTGTAAAATACTCATTAGATATCTATAAACAATAACACCTATAATAAACATCACTATCATTATTGATACAACCTGAACTAGATAACTTGATATTTTATTATAGTAGGTCTGTTTCTTTTTATCCAAAACAATTTGGATATTATCAAGATATACACCTGTACCTATCATCCATTTCCATGGCTTGTACGAGATGGCATATGATATTTTTTCTTCCAGTGTATTTGTTGTAGGTTTATTCCAAACATACTTTACATAACCCCCGTTGTCATTCTTAGAAACATCAATAAGATCATATATAACCTTTTTACCGTTTGGGTCTGTAAAATCTATAAGATTTTTACCTGCATTTTCTTTTAAAATAGGATCGGCAATATTTACACCGTCAAAGGTATAGATAAAAATATAACCGGTACCGTCAAGCGAATTTCTCATATGCTCAATAGCATCCACAATCTCTTTTTGCAGTTCATCAATACTTTTAGATTTGTTATTTTTATGCTTATAGCTTATAAACCTAAGTGCTCTTTTTGTTTCTTGCTCTATAAATTTTTTTTGTGATTTAATATACTCATATTCAATTTTGCTTATATCAGATTTATATTGAGTATAACTGTTATAAAAAACCAGTAAAAGAAAAAATACCAGTAAAACGGCTGCAAAAAGTAAACTGAAAAAGTTAATTTTGTTTATACTCTTGTTTAGAATTAATTTATTCATTTGGCAATCATACAATATCTTTAATAAAAATATAAAACTTCTTATTAGTATATAAAAAATATGATATAATCTTATCCATGAAACTTATTAAACCTTTATCTTTTTGCACTATGTTATTATTACTTGGCGGGTGTTCCTCAAAAAGTCTTTATCAGAAATTCAACGATATTGCAAGACAAAACAATGTTAACCATAAAATATTAATGGCAATATGTAAAAAAGAAAGCAATCTAAAGCCATATGTTATCAATGTAAACAAATCTATTTTTAATATACAAAAAGGACCACATTCGTTCGACACTTGGATTGGGGCTAACAGCTATATGGACTTTGTTTTAGATCCTATGTTGTTAAATTATGATATTGGTATTTGCCAAATAAACACGGTTCATTTAACAAGGTTTGATCTTGACAATGAAGACCTGCTTGATACAGAGACAAATATTCAGATAGCAGCAAAAATTTACAACTGGAATTTAAGACAATGTAAGGGAGATATAGTTTGTGCATTAAGCATGTACAATACAGGCTATAAAAATTCAACTATAGGGAAAAGATATGCTAAAAAAGTCTTGGAGAAGAAAAGAGAGATGTTCAATGAATAGATATAGTATGAACTGTATCTAAAAAAGTTCTATCTGCTCTTTTTCTACAAATCTTATCACTTTATCTCTACCTGATTCTTTTGCTTCATATAGTGCAATATCCGCATTCTTCATTACAATATCAAAATTACTAGAGTCTTGAGGGAACATAGATATACCACAACTTACAGTTTTTCTAAGTTTATTACCGGCATATATATTTATCTCATTTTTACTAACATTAGTTCTAATTTTATTTGCAACCTCTATAGCTGATTCTTCATCTTTTATACCTACTAATAATACTACAAACTCTTCCCCTCCGTATCTTACTACAATATCGGAATCTCTTACTGATTCATCTAATATTCTTGCTAGTTCTTTAAGTACTATATCACCTACATCATGTCCATACTCATCATTGACTGCTTTGAAATGATCCATATCAAGCATCAACACACCAATATTTATACCTTCTCTAAGTGATTGAGGTACAAGTTTGGTAAGATGTTCATCTAAAAATTTTCTATTGTATAATCCTGTCAATCCATCTTTAAAAGCGGACTCCTTTAAAGCTTCAAGAAGAAGCTTAACAACTAAAGAGGGTATAGCCTCTATAAAATAGTTCCTAATCAAAGAGATATGTGTTTTTATCCTGTCAAGTTCCCGTTCATCATCAAAAACAAAATTAACTATTAAGACAGACCGATCCCCAATATCAAAAGATGTACAATAATGAAACTTCACATTACTGCAAAAACTTGAACATGCCTTATGATCCTTTACACTACAAACATCACCTGCCTGTCTTGAAACTCTACATAATTCTGAATTCTCTTTTATCATATTAAAACAATAATCTCTATTGCCTCGTTGATAAACAATCTTTGTTTTATTTGTTTTGTAGTCAAGTTCCATAAATGTAAAATATTTGATATTGAATTTATTAGTAAGGATTTGAGAAAGTCTTTTATAGATCTCATCTTTGGTTCTGTCAACTTCAATCTCTTTTTTAAACTGATATATATCAGAAAGATTTCCTACAATTCTTTGTGAATTTAAAAGGGGATTACCCGTATATAGTTTTTGATCTCCTACAAAAATACTTAGCTTCTTATCAATATCAGAAAATGTCGTATTTAGACCATTTACAAGCATATTATATTCTTTAATAAGATTTTCAGATTCATTTGAAAGACCTGGTTTTGATACTATATTGGTAAATATACCGTTTGACATATCTTTTACTTTACCGCTTAGTTCATCTATTGTTTCAAGATGGGGCTTTAAAGTTTTATTTGAAAAATAAAGTACAAATAATATAGCTATTATAGTAAATACAATAATAGAGAAAGCAAGAGTCAGACCTGAATCTTTAATATCAGACATATCCATTATTATACTAACAGCTCCTAGCGGTTCTCCGGGATTTACATTGTGGCACTCAAAACAATTTGCACTACTTTTTGTATCAGCATTATAAGGTATAGTTACCCTAATTGTTGTTTTTGTAAAAGATTCGTTTAATGAATATTCTCTTTTCCCGGTTACTAGAACACTATTATCTATATTATCTCGCGGTTTTTCCAGAAGTTTACCCTCTCCATATTGCTTAACAACATTTTTCCCTCTAATTATCCATATACTTTCAACATTTTTTATATTTGATATAGAACTTAAAAATATATCTCTTTGGTCCATATTACCGTTGATCATATGTGAAGTAAGCCCATTTTTTACAACTTCGGAAATTGACTCTGCTTTGTTTAGTGCCGTCGCAATACCGTGACTTCTAAAGTTGTAAGACTCAATAAGTGTTAAGGAGATACCTATTAACACCATAATTGCAATTAGCTTTGATATAACCTGTTTTTCCATACTATTAAACTCTTTATATTATATTATCTATTAAAATAGATCTATTGTACTTTCTTGTTCATTTACAAACCTAAGAACTTTATTTCTCCCAAGGTCTTGTGCATCACTTAAAGCTATTTCACTATTTTTTACTATCTCGTTTATATCTGTTGAATCATCAGGGAATAACGATACTCCAATACATACGGTTTTTTTGAATTTATCATTGTTTTTTGTAATTAAATAAGTATCGGCTAAAATATTTTTTATTTTTTCAGCTATATCTAACGCATTTTTCTCTGTTTGAACATTCATTAAAAGTACTAAAAACTCTCCTCCTCCAAATCTTATTGCTACATCTGAGGTTCTTATTATATTTTTTATTTTTGCAGCATATAGTTTTAAGAAATCATCTCCAAACTCATTTCCATGTTCATCATTAACAGCTCTGAACCTATCTATATTTATAAGAAGAACACCTATTTTCATATTTTCCCTTATTGCCAAAGGGATAAGCATCTTTGCCTCTTCTTGGAAAAACATTCTTGTATTTAGTTTTGTAAGTGGATCTATAGTTGTAGTTCTGCTATTTTCAATAGTATATCTTAAATAAGCTATTTGAATAATGCTTTCAAAGTAGCTATTTAAAGATAACTTGTCCATCTCTGTAAGATTTTCTTTTGAGATATTAATATAAATTAGTTGTTTTTCATCTATTCTTAAATGAAATGTATAGGAATAAGAAGTGGAGTCACCAAAGGTAAAAAGTGTTTCCTGCCACTCTGTAGTATCAAGTATTACGCTAAAATTAAAAATTTTAAACTCTACTTGAAGTTCATATGCTATTTTTTTAAATAACTTTTCTAGTGAATCATTACCGTCTATAGTATGTTGAAATTGATTTATTTTATTAAGACTTTCGACTATTTGCGTAACCTCTTGTATATTCTCATCCGATACTAAACTTACTAGTTTATCTAAAAGAGTGTTACTTTCATTTGTCATACTACATCGTCCTTTCTATAAATAATTCAACCAGTTAACTAAAGATTTTTTTTCATTTTCCAAGGTGGTCATATTTCCATGTCCGGGATAGATGATAAAGTCCTTATCCCATTTTAAAACTTTATTTATACTTTTTTTCATATCCTGCGGATTTGAAAAAGGAAAATCAACTCTACCTATAGAGCCTTGAAAAATAAAATCACCGCTAAATAGATTATCCTCTATTTCTATTGCACTGCATCCTGGAGTATGTCCGGGGAAATGATGAAATTTAACTTCAATTGTATCAAAAACAAAAGTTTCATCTTCATTTACTTCAACGTCTGCTTTGCTTGGAGGTGTACCGTGTGAAAATGGATCCTTTTCTAGCATAAAGCAATCACCTTTGGGACAATATACGGGTAGATTAAGCTTCTGTTTTAACTCGCTGTTACTCCATACATGATCAAAGTGACCGTGTGTATTTAATATAGCTTTTGGATTTTTAACATTATCCATTACCCATGAAACTGCATCAACACCCGGATCTATAATAACTTCAATACCATCTTTTTCCACAATATAGCAGTTTGTTTGGTATGGTCCCATCGGTGCTGCTTTAATATTCATTATTTAAACCATCCCTTTACTGTATCAAATAGTGTTCCAAAAGTATCTTCATGCGGCTTTGACTCTATTCCAAAACTTTCTTGAAGTTTTTCTAAAAGTTCCTCTTGTTCGCTGTTTAGTTTTTCAGGATATTGTATCTTTATTTGAGCCACAAAATCACCCTGACCGTAACCGTTTACATTTTTAACACCCTCACCTCTAAAGGTAAACTGCTGTTTATCTCTAGCACCTGCAGGGATTTTAAGCTCCAATTCACCTCTTAAACCAGGTATTTTTATAGTTTCACCAAGTGCAATTTGAGTAAAGAATAAAGGAACCTCAAGGTATATATCGTTATCGTGTCTTATAAAATGCTTATCTTCTGCAACATTTATAAGTATATAAAGATCCCCTCTAGAGCCATCTGGAGCTATATTTCCTCTGCCGCTTACTCTTATTCTGTTTCCGTTGTTTACACCTTCAGGTATATCTACTTTGAAACTTTCTTTTTCCTCTTTGTAACCGCTGCCGTTACAATCAGTACACTTAGAAGCGGCAGCTTGACCGCTTCCTTGACAATGCGGACAAGTTTGAGCGAATGTCATAAACCCTTGTTTCATATGTACTTGACCTTGTCCGTGACAAGTTGGACACTCACTTAGCTTACCCCCTTTTGCACCTGTACCTTTACAAGATTTACAAGCTTTTTTAAACTTGTATTCAATATCTTTTTTACAACCGAACACCGCTTCGTTGAATTCAATATCTACTTGTATCTCCGTGTCTAAGTTATAGTTATATGTTTTTCTTCTTCTTTGACTTCTACCGCCGCTGAAGCCGCCTCCAAACATCTCTTCAAATATAGAACTTAAATCATCAAAACCACCTCTTGAGAAGCCGCCTCCTTGACCGTGTCCCTCAAGACCTTCTTTACCGTATCTATCATAGATAGATCTTTTCTCATCATCACTTAGAACCTGATAAGCTTCGTTTACAGCTTTAAAGTTCTCCTCAGCTTGTGTATCATCCGGGTTTTTATCCGGATGATATTTCATAGCCATTTTTCTATATGCTTTTTTTAAAGTACTTTTATCAGCACTTTTATCTACTTGTAATATTTCATAATAGCAAAGATCAGTCAATGTTATTATCCTTTTAATGTGAATTTTTAAATATATTTAATTAAATTTATGTGCTTCAATTTTATCTTATTTTAGCTATAATAAACCTTATGAATAAAGGTTTAGAAAAATTTTATGATCTTGTAGAATCATTTGAGATGCTGCCTACTATCGGTAGAAAATCAGCTATAAGACTAGCTTATCACATTGTTACAGAAAACAGCTATACGGGGATGAAACTCTCCCACAGTATCGAAACAGCAATACAAAGTATAAGAAAGTGTACAAAATGTAATGCTATGAGTGAACATGAGATATGTGAGATATGTTTGGATAGTGAAAGGGATGATACGGTTTTATGTATAGTCCAAAGTGCAAAAGATATATTTCAAATAGAAGAATCAAAGCAGTTCTTCGGTAAATATTTTGTTATTGAGTCACTAGATGAACATTTAATAAACAAGCTTATTAATAAGGTAAAAAACAAAAATATAAAAAATATACTTTTTGCGATTACGCCAAGTCTTGCAAATGATGCTTTTATACTTTTTATAGAGGATAAATTAAAAAATTTTGATATAAACTTTACTAAAATTGCACAGGGTGTACCAACAGGTGTCAGCCTTGAGAATGTTGATATTTTATCACTCTCAAAAGCTATAAATCATCAAACTAAAATATAATATGATTAAATAATAAGCATAGCATCCCCGTAAGAGAAAAATCTATATCTGTTTTTGATAGCCTCATCATATATTTTTAAAGTCTCTTCAAGCCCTATAAATGATGCCACAAGCATAATAAGCGTTGATTTGGGAAGATGAAAGTTTGTAAGTAAGTAATCAACCCTTTTTGGTTTATTAAGAGGATTTAAAAAAAGATTTGCTTCACCGTTTGTTTGTTTTGTATCATTATAAAACTCAATAGTTCTAGTAACAGTAGTACCAACTGCTAAAATCTTTTTATTACCATCTAATATATTTTGTGAGTTTAGGGGAATATTATAATATTCACTGTGCATTGGATGATCTAAAATATCTTCAGATTCTACAGGTTTAAATGTACCTGCACCCACGTGAAGTGTCAAATAGTGTGTATTGTGTCTGTTTTTCAACTCCTCTAAAAGTTCAGGTGTAAAATGAAGAGATGCTGTCGGTGCCGCTACGGCACCGTAGTTTTTTGCAAACAGTGTTTGATAGTTTTGGTCATCGGATTTTTCATCTTCTCTTTTTAGATATGGAGGTAGTGGAAGATGCCCTATACTGTTTAATATCTCAACAAGTGATAAAAAATCAAGTTCAATATCACCTTTATAAAACTTAACAAGTCTGCTTCCATCCTCATGTAGTTTAATAACTTTTGCATTTAGATCATTGTCAAATTTCAGATCAAGACCCTCTTGTACACGACCTCTTATATATACCAGATATTTGTTATCTGGCATCGGTTTGTTAAATAAAAGTTCAACTTTACCGCCTGTTGGTTTTGTACCGAATATTCTAGCTTTAATAACTTTTGTGTCATTAAAAAATATATTGGTATCCATCGGTATAAAATCAAGCAGGTGCTTGAAAGTTGTATGTGTTATTGTTTTTTTTTCTTTTTTATAAACTAGAAGTTTAGCTTCATCTGCAGGAGTTACGGGATAAGCAGCTATAAGTTCATCAGGTAGATGATAATCATAGCTGGATGTTTTTAAAGGGTCTAAAGTTTTAATGTTTAGACTCCTCAAACTCCTCATCTTCCTCATCCTCCTCTTTGGAAGCCGGATTAAATACTTTTGCTATATAGATAGACACACCGTAAAGTAGTATAAGAGGTCCTGCCATTAAGAACTGTGTTATTACATCAGGAGGCGTTAAAAGTGCAGAAAGTACAAAGATAAGTACAATTGCATACTTAAAAAAGTCTTTTAGGTTTTGATCATTTACAAGTCCAATTATTGCCAAGAAGAATGTAAATACGGGAAGCTCAAAAGCAAGTCCGAATCCAAATAAAAGTTTAGTAAAGAAACTTACATATTTACCGATACTAGGCATAACAGTAACAACACTGTTACCAAAATTTACCAGGAAATCAAAACCAAAAGGTACAACCACATAATAAGCAAACGATGCACCTACTAGGAACATAGTTGTCGCTCCTAAAACAAAAGGTATTACAAGTTTTTTCTCATTTTCGTAAAGACCCGGAGCTAAAAACAGCCATAACTGCCATAGTATTATTGGAAGAGATACTAAAAAACCACTGAAAAATGCAACTTTTAAAGCAGTGAAGAATGTCTCTTGAACCTCTATAGCAACCATTTGTGAATTTTCACCCAGAACTGCCTCAACAGGTACCATCATCCAGTTTAGGATAGGTTCATATACGGCAAAACAAGCAAAAAATGCCACAAGAAGTGCAGCACTTGAGATCATAAGTCTTTTTCTAAGATCTGCAATATGGGGTTTTAAATCTTCTAACATTATGCTTTTACCTCTTCATTGAAAGATATTGTTTCTTTTTTTTCATCTTTATAGATATCTTTTTTCTTTTGCTTTTTCTCTTTTTTAGGTTTTTCCTCTTCATCTTCTAAACTTGTTATATCATCTAAGTTTATATCGGCAATCTCTTTAACCTCTCCAACACTTTGTTTGAATTTAGCTGCTTCCTCTTTCATCTCATTGATGTTAAGTTCACTGTTTATTGTTGATTTAGCATCTTCTATACCACTTTTAAATTGTTTAAAAAACTTTGCTATCTCAACCATAGCCGAAGGCAGCTTCTCAGGACCTAGTGCAATAATTGCAACTACAGCCACAAGAAAAATCTCCATAAAACCCATTCCGAACATATATCACCTCATATTTTTAAATAAGTCCGAGGATTTTACCTAAATTTTGATAAAATTACTCTCAAATTTTTTCAAAGGTGTTAAATGATCAAGTTATTAGTATTGGTAATAGTAGGATTTGTTTTTTATATGTTAAACAGAGGGTATAAAAGTAGTGACTTTAAACATATAAAAGTTGACGGTAAACAAAAACTTCAAGGAGACCTTGAGGAGCATGAGGCGGGACTTCTTATAGCTATGATGGCAAAAGTTGCAAAAGCAGACGGAAGAGTCAGTGAGCTTGAAGCAGAAATACTAAGTCATACTTTTACAGATATATCAAACCATTTTGAAAATTCAGATCAAATAAGAGAAGAATTGAAAAATATCTATAAAAAACATATGGAAAGTTTTGATGATACTGTTGATGTTGCAAAAAGGTATCTAAAACTTACAAAAAGAGAATATAACAAAAGATTAAAACTTATGGAGTATCTTTTAAATCTGGCATTTATAGACAATGACTTCTCTAAAGCAGAGTTTATGATAACCGAAGATATAGCTAATGCCCTAGAGATCAAAAAACCTGATTTTGAACAGCTTATAGCTGCTTTTGAGCAATTCTATGCACAGAAAAAAGACTCTGCACAACTATCTATACAAAAAGCTTGTGAGATACTTGGTGTATCTAAAGATGATGATATCTCAACTATCAAGAAAAAATATAGAAAACTTGTAAAAGAAAATCACCCTGACATAGTTACGGGAAGCGGTGCAGAACAGTCAATCATAGATGAGGCAACGGCAAAACTTCAAGAGATAAATGAAGCATATGAACTTCTAAAAAAGGAAAAGAGATAATGGCAGATTTTCAATATTCACATGTTGTATGTGACTGTAAAAATGTAACTTTAGGTGAGATAATACATGCTATAAAAGAGCAAGGTGCAAAAACATTGGAAGATATAGAAGAGCTAACAGATGCAGGTGGTGCCTGCGGCTGCTGCAGATCTAAAGAGGATGACTTTGGTGACCCCAAGATGGAGCTTTATATAGATCAAATACTAAATAAGTTTGCAAAATAGTGATGATAGAAAAACAACAAATAATTGAAGAGATAAAACAGCTTATAAGTATCAAGGGTGAGAGAGTGGAGATAAATCCAAAATACCTTGAGTACTTTGAACTTGATGAACTGTTAGAGATTAAAGAACAGCTTGAAGGAAAAAAAAGTAAAAACTTGGATCAAAAAGATTTTCTTGATGATATATTTGAAAGGTGCAGTTAAGATAATGAGAGAAGATATAGTAACAGGTAATACAGATGGATAATATCTATGCATTAAATATTGAAAGAGCAGTATTAAGCTCTGTACTTTTTGATCATGACCTTATAGAGGATATCCTTGGTGTTTTAAAACCTACTGATTTCTACCTGCCTGCACATCAAAAAGTATTTGAGGTGATGGCACAGCTGCACAGCCAAGATATACCAATAGATGAAGAGTTTATAAGAAAAAGAGTTGACTCCAAAGAGGTTAGTGACTCGGTACTTATTGAGATACTCTCTGCAAATCCTATCTCCAATACGGCTGCTTATGTAAAAGAGATAAAAGACGGTGCAGTAAAAAGGGAGCTGGCAACTCTTGCAACACATATTAAAAAATTAACAGTAGAGGATAACCTTACGGCTCAGGATGCTGTTGATAAGGTACAAAACGAACTCTATCATATCACTATGGATAGTGCCTCTAGTGAGCTTAAAGATATGCCTACAATCATTACAAATACAAAAGCACATATCCTTAAAATGCAGGAGATGGGTACTACACACCTTACCGGACAGACTACAGGGTTTTATGCCCTAGATAAGAAAACAACAGGGTTTAACTCAGGTGACCTGGTAATTATAGCTGCAAGACCTGCTATGGGTAAAACTTCTATCGTACTTAATACAACCCTGCAAAATCTTGAAAAAGGTGACGGTGTTATATTTTTCTCTTTAGAGATGCCTGAAACTCAACTAATGATAAGACTGATTGCGGCAAAAACCGGTATACCACTTCAAAATGTAAGAAAAGGTGAACTGGACCCTACACAGGCAAAGCAGGTTGAGGAAGCTTTTGACTCTCTTAGCGATAAAAAACTGTTTGTTGATGACAACGGAAGTGTAAATATAAACCAGCTAAGAGCACGTGCTAGAAAAATAGCACAAAATGAAAGCAACAACGTAAAAATGATCATTATTGACTACCTTCAACTTATGCAAGGTACAGGTGGAACCGATAGACGTTTAGTAGTTGATGAGATAAGTAGAGGGTTAAAACTACTAGCAAGAGAGATGGAGATACCTATTATTGCACTTTCACAGCTAAACAGGGGACTTGAAAACAGACCGGATAAAAGACCGATGCTTAGTGATATCAGGGAATCCGGTGCCATTGAGCAGGATGCGGATATCATTATGTTCGTTTATAGAGATGATATCTATAAAGAGAGAGATGAGCAAAGAAAAGAGAAGGAATCAGCTGATAGAGGTGATGACCCTGTATATAAAAGTGCCTTTGTAAATAAACCTATAGAGGAAGCTGAGATCATTATAGGTAAACAAAGAAACGGTTCAACAGGTACGGTCAAACTCGACTTCCATAAAGAGCTTACCAAATTTGTTGATAAAGAGGATATATTTGGACCAAAACCTGAAGTAACAGAGTATGTATCAGATATGCAAATAGAGACAAATGTGGATATTCCGTCAGATATGGTACCACAAAATCAACCTACACAGCAACCACCCGTGCAAAACAATGACGTTGGGGATATGAACGTTGATATCCCTGATATATTTTAATAAAAAGGACAACCTTGCCTAAATACATATTATTTGATACAGAAACAACCGGAGCAGATCAAGCTGACAGAATTATACAAATAGGCGGTATGGTTATAAGTACCAAAACAGATATAGAGGTATATGATGAGATGTGCAGCAGTGATGTTGATATTAAAATAGAAGCTATGGAGGTGCATAATATCACCCCTGATCTTTTAGTAGGAAAACCTGCTTGTATACAAACTAAGTTTTACAATAAGATCTTAGAACTAAATGACCCCTCAAACTACCTAATAGCTCACAATATCAACTTTGACCTTGGGATGTTAGAAAAAGAGGGCTTTATAAATAACTATACGATCATAGATACACTAAGATGTGCAAAGCATCTATATTCAAACCTTCCATATCACAGACTTCAATACCTTAGATATGCTCTTGAACTATACAAAACGGAGCAGGAAGAAGCCGATAAGTTAGGTATTGTGATAAAGGCACACGATGCAATCGGTGATGTACTTGTAATGAAACTGTTCTTGCGAGAGCTTACAAAAAAATGTGTAGAAGTTTACCCAGACTACAACCCTATGGAAAAACTGGCAGAACTTACAAGAACTCCAGTTTTGATACAAACTTTCAGGTTCGGTAAATATAAAGGTGAAAAGATCATTGAAATTGCACAAAAAGATGCAGGGTATCTTCAATGGATGAGATCTAGTATGACTGATCTGGATGAGGATATGAAATATACTCTTGATAAGGCGTTAAATAAGCAGGTTTAAAAAACCAAAATTGATATAAAAATATTTGGTATTTTATAAAGGAAAGATTAGCTTATATACTCTAAATACCATTATTTATTACAAAAACAGATAAAAACTAAATCCCACAAAAGAAAAATTCAAAAGATAAAAAGCCTCAATTCTTATAATAGAGGCAAAACTTACTGCCAGATAGTATAAAAAGAACCACAAAGGTGTAAATAGCTCAAAACTATTTATATCTATATCAAGTGCTTTTTGTATAAAACTATCCATCAAACCGCCTACTCCTAATATATGAAGTAGTAAAGTAAAAGGATAAAACACAGTAAAAAGTATGGTCAGTATTGGAGAAAAGAGCTGTTCATATGCCGTGGTTCCAAAGAAGTAGTGTACTATTGGATTTATGGAGAGGTATATCCAAAAATTGAATAGTATTATTTGTATATATTTGTTCAAATTTTTAAAATATTTTATAAAAAGGTATATATAAAATACCCCGGCTACACTAAACCAAAGTGACAACGAAAAGATAAGCCTAGGAAAAAGTGTAACTATAAGTACTACAGTTATAAAAAGTGTCTCAAAGCTTAGTAGCTTTATATTATTTCTTAGAAGAAAGATACCAAACAAAAACATCACAAAAGCTCTAAGAAGTGAAGGTACTACTCCTGTAAGGATAAGATATAAAAACAAACATACGCAAACTACCAAAAGAAGATCGTATCTTTTATTTCTAAATGGAAGATATCTTTGGTGAAAAAAAGAATATATCTTTTCAAATTTAAAGTACAAAACAAAGCTTAGAACAGCCAAGTGAAATCCTGAGATAGCTATAAGATGTGATATTCCGTATTTGGCAAATATCTCTCTTAAACTTTTATCCATAGGTATAGCCAGAAACAAAGCTTCATATATAGATGATATATCTTTATCGGTATGTTGTGTAGATATAAGCTTTTGCAGATTATTTGAAATATTGTTTTGTTTATTTAAAAGTGTTAGGTTAAAACCTTTTGTGTAAAATCCTTTTAAATATTCTATAAAGCTTATATCTTCTGTTAAAAGATAAAGAGTTATTTGATCATTTTTATTAATAATTATATCTTTAGATGTAGATATAAAAGAGATAAAATCGTCACTTTGTAGTTTTAAAGTATAAAATCTTTTTTTATCATATATATTTACAACTTTTGCGGTAGTTTTAAAAACCTCTTCATCCTTAAAATGTAGATACTTTTGATAATAAAATAATATGTTTGTCGAAAAAATGACAAAACAAAAAATAAGAAAAAAAACCCTCTCTTTATTTTGATTAAATAAAGAGAGGGACTCCATAGTCTATGAGAGGGAGGATGTTTGATAAAGGCTCATAAGACCGCAATAAAAGTCTTCACTTGTAAACTCATCAATAAGACCTGACGAGGTTGATAGATTTTGATGAATTTTCTTCAGCTTATTCTTACGCTCCGGATACAACTCACTTAAAATAATAGATGAGATATCTTTTCTCATAAGTATGGCAGGAGGTATTATACCCAGCTCAAAAAGTTCCATGATCGAGTCATTGTGGTATTTTACATGGTGATGGCTTCCATGTGGACAGGCGTTTGTACTTACTAATGTAGTACACTTGTCACAATATGTAAATTCACTCATGATCTCAATTTCTAAATTTACTCTCTCTAGGGAATCTACTTTAGTTAAAAGTTTTTTATCTTCCCAGTAGGCACCAAGACCTGCATGGTTTTGACCTATTATAAGTTTTGATACCCCGTAATTTTTTGTTACTAAAGCATTAAGGGTAAGTTCGTTAAATCCACCGAATATATAGGTATTTTCAAGGGGTAGGAGTACTACTCTGTCTCTTGGAAGATAATTGTCTATAAAATATTTGATCGTTTTGTATCTTATATCGTAACTTAAAGTATCTTTTTTATACGGTTTTTGAAGGAATATAACAAGCAGATCACATTTTACAAGTGCTGTTCTTATAATCCTTTCGTGTACTCTGTGAAATGGTTTTCCCGATAAAATAATAGCAGAGGTATCTACAGCTTCAATATTTTCTATACTTTGATTCAGTTTTTTAATATTCTGCTTAATATTATCAAAATCAACCTCATAATCACCGCATATAGCATGATCCCCCAGTCTTCTGTAGGTATCTTTTACACCTGGATGCTCAGGATTATTTGTACCGTATATTTTTTGAACTCTTTCATCTTTATTAATAGGGAATATCTCATCAACTATAATATGACCGCATATCTTATCGTTGCATACAAGATTTAATCTCTCACCTTTTTTAGAGATTTTTAAAACCTCAGCATTTACTTTTCCCGCAGGAGCAAGCAAAAAAGAGAACGGGAAAACACCCTCTTTATATTTCCCCGTTTTATCTACTTGTTTTGCTTCCTCTTGATTCATTAAAGCCATTACAGGTTTTAGCAGGCCATCCCTTGCCATAGCCAGTGTTGCTACAGCTTCCTTATCTATAAATAATGATTTAATATTTTCAGTTTCCATGATAATTTATGCAAATGCAGGTTCTAAAAAAGGTACCACTTGCTTCTTTCTGCTTAAACACCCTTTTAACCAAAACTTTCCATCTTCAATAGTAACATCAAATGCTTTTTCAATAATCTGATTATTGTTAGATGCAACTAAGATCTCACTTCCCATTGCCATAATGTCAGTTAGTAAAAGAAGAACAGTATCTAACCCCTCTTCCTCTTTTAGTTTTTGTATATCAGCTAGAAGTTCATCTTTCATATTGTCAAATATAGAAAGATCTACAACTTCAAGCTGCCCTATTCCCACTGTTTTACCTTGCATATCAAAGTTTTTGTAATCTCTCATCACAAGTTCTCTAACCGGAACTCCCTCAACGGCAGATTTTACTTTGAACATCTCTAAACCTATAGCTTTAAAATCTTCAATACCGGCAATACCAGCAAGCTCTTTAGTGATCTTCGTATCTAGTTTTGTACAAGTGGGAGACTTAAAGATAACGGTATCACTTAATATAGCACACATCATAGCCCCTGCTATATTTTTTGGTATCTCAACCTCATAATAATCAAACATCTCTTTTACGATTGTATTTGTACATCCTACAGGTCTTATCCATGCTTCTAAAGGTGCAGCAGTAGTAAGATCTCCTAGCTTGTGATGATCTACGATCCCCACTATAGTTGCTTCTTTTATATCCTCAGGTGCTTGTGCAATATCACTAAAGTCCGTAAGATATACCTCTTCACCTGCAAAAGATGTTTTAAGTTCAGGTGCTTCAAGCTTGAATTTATCTAAGATATACTGTGATTCAGGATTTATCTCACCTTGTCTTACAGGTATAGCCTCACTCCCAAGTTTATTTTTTAAGTAGCTCATTGCAATTGCTGCTACGATACTGTCACTGTCGGGTATTTTGTGTCCAAAAATATATAATGCCATTTATTTATTCCTTTTATAGTTTTTATTATATCTGTTATTTTCACTATTATAGCCACTTTTTCCTTTGATATTTTTTGTTGATTCAAAACTTTTTTGCGTAACTATATCTTTTTGTTTTTGTTTTTTAATTGGATCTTTTTCTACAAATATTTTTTCCATTTTCCAAGGATCTATCTCTGTATAGTACATAAGAGTAGAGTATGTAGAAGGTGTGGGGGTAAATATCTGTATCTGTTGGGGATTTAGCTTTAGGTCTTTATTTGCAAACTCCTTTAGATCTTCCATATCTTTTTGTGTTGATCCCGGATGTGCCGCTATCATATAATATGTAAGAAACTGTTTTTTTCCACTCTGTTTGTTTAGTGCTTCAAAGTTTGCTTTAAACTCTTTTAATACCTCTTTATCAGGCTTACCCATAAATTTTAGTACTTTTGTCTCACTGTGTTCCGGGGCTATTTTCATCTGTCCGCTTACATGATGTGTTACTATCTGCTTTAGATACTCTTTACCGTATTGTTTATCTTCATTGATTAGATCATATCTAATACCTGAGTTTACAAATACTTTTTTTACCCCGTTAATAGCTCTTATATCTTTTAAAAGTTGTATATTTCTTTGGTGATTTGGTTTTAGTACATTACAGATCTTGTAGTCGTTCCACTCTTTTTTTCTATTGTTTGGATTGAACATTCTAAAGCCTGTACATCTTCTATCTTCACATACACCTTTTTCAAGCTTCTTATCGCACTCATACCCGTACATATTAGCTGTAGCTCCCCCCACATCAGAGATGGTACCTTTGAACTTACTATTTTGGGCAAATCCTTTTACCTCATTTAAAATAGACTTTTCACTCCTACTTCGTATGGTTCTTCCTTGATGTACAGATATAGCACAGAAGTTACACTCTCCGTAACAGCCGTGATGCGTAGTAACGGAGAATCTAATAGTATCCATAGCTTTTACATGACCCTCTTTGGCATAGTATGGATGCACCTCTCGTTCATAAGGCAGGTCATATACTTGGTCTATCTCTTTCTCCTGCATATAGTATTGAGGAGGATTTTGGATAAGGTATCTTCCGTTATGTTCTTGGCAAAGCCCTTTTGAAGTTAAGGGGTCATTGTTTTCATAAAACTTATGGAACATCTCTATAAATTTTGTTTTATCATTTTTATTTTGACACTCTTTTAATGTAGGAAGTTCTATATAATCATCTTTTGCAGTTTTGCTTATATAGCACAGTCCCCTTATATCTTCTCTAGAGTTCTTATCTCTTAATGCATCGGCAAGTTCCACAACAGTTTTTTCACCCATACCATATATAATATAATCTGCTTTGGCATCAAACAGTATAGACCCTCTAACTTTATTTGACCAAAAATCATAATGTGCAACACGCCTGAGACTAGCTTCAATTCCCCCTAGAACAATAGGTGCCGTATCTTTAAAATATCTTCTTATTAGATTTGAATATACTAAAGCAGCTCTATCAGGACGTTTATTATTTTGACCATCAGGTGTAAAGTCATCTGAATTTCTAAACTTTTTAAGTGCAGTATAGTTTGCTACCATACTATCTACAAGTCCGCTGCTGACACCCCAAAAAAGTTTCGGTTCTCCTAATCTTGTAATATCCCTATCACTTTCATAATCAGGCTGGGCGATTATACCAACTTTATAGCCCTTATCTATTAACAGTTTACCTATTATTGCCATACCGCTGTATGGTGAGTCTATGTAAGTATCTCCACTTACAAGTATAATATCCAACTGATCCCAGTTTAGTTTTTTTAGTTCCTCTTTTGTTGTAGGTATAAACATATTCCTCTTTTTTATTAAATTTTATCTGTATCTATTTTATTAAAAACTTTGCACTAAATTGCGCACCGTGGTCTACGTTTGAAACAGATATCTCACCTTTATGTTTTTGTACTATCTGCTTTGACATATAAAGACCGATACCCGTACCCTTACTCTCCTCTTTGGTTGTTACATTTGCATCAAATATTTTATCAATAACATGCTCAGGAATACCGCCGGCAGTATCTGTAACTTTCAATATCAAATAAGACCCGTCTAAATAAACACTGAACTTTATAACTCTTGATTTAATATTGTTTTCATTAAAGGCATCTTTGGCATTATTTACCAAATTTATAATAAGATGCTTAAACTCATTTTCTACACCGTTTAGTGCTTTTTCACTTTCTATATTTTTTTCTATTTGAATTTTATTTTTTAAAAGATCATCTTTTACTAAATTCATCACCTTATCTATTACAGATGATACAAAAAACTCGTTTGTCTTTTTATCTGGTCTTAAAAATGTCCTAAATTCTATAATGTCCTCCTTTGTCAAGACCACTTAACTAAACATTCTTATTCCACCATTCTATGACACTTTTTGTAACAATTTATTATCTACATTATTTATAGCTTTAAAATATACCTCATTTGGTGTTT
>JAYEMD010000022.1:0-6316 GCA_034717895.1 Campylobacterota bacterium
GATCTGTCCTTTATCAAATTTATCTAAAAAAGATTGATCTATAAGTTTACTATCTAAAAAAAGTTTTTTGACAGCTTTTTTTCTTACTCTTTTTTCTCTATACTTTATCCTTGTATTTCTTGCTCGTGAAGCTCTGACACTTTGTCATCTTCTTCCGCCACTTTCAAATATGAACTTCAGTTGTGAGATGCTTAAAGTTGCAAGTTCTATATTTGTAATAGATTAGAATTTTATACTATATAAGCTTTATCTATTATAAGAAATCAAACCATTATACATAATAGTCAGTCATCATTTTCTCCACCATATCTTTACCATTGTCTGAAGTATAGGTTTAATCGGTGTAAGCATTTCTATGAGTGCTTCAGGTACTTTTGTACTTTTTTCATAAGTGTAAATATTGATCTTTTATCTACGCCAAACCGATGAAAATATTGATCTGGAGCCTTATATTATGTGATGTTGATATTATTATGTTTAGAGTTAGAATCGCTGCTCGAATAAATAAAAATATATAAAATTAATGCTACAATTGTGATAGTAAGTGATACTTGTAAAATTTATAGAAGGATATATATTGGAAATCTTAAAAAATATAACTTTACTTTTTGTAGAGGATGACAAAAATTTAAGGGACGTTGGTATAGCCACATTGGGTAAAATATTTAAAGAGGTCATACTTGCAGAAGATGGTGTCGAGGCTTATAATATTCTTCAAAAAAGAGATGATATAGATATTATTGTAAGTGATATAAATATGCCAAACATGACAGGTACGGAGCTGTTAATAAAAATTAGAGGTGAAGGTTGTGATAAGCCGTTTATATTTATGACAGCCCACACAGAGAAAGAGAAAATGGATATAGCAATTGCACACAAAGCAGATAACTATATTGTAAAGCCTCTAAATGTTAGAGTGCTTTTGGATGAGATCGTAGATATATTGGAGTAATGTTTTGATAAAAAAGATAAACTCTTCCATCCTTGCTAAGATTTTAATAGCTATTGCATTGATTCTTATAGTTGGAAGTGTGAATAATTCCGTACAATATTCTCTTTCTATGAAAGAGTTGGCATTAGATGAAAAAAAGAAGTCTATCGGTATGTTGATAGATTCGATTTTTATTGCATTAAGAGTTTCAATGAATACCGGTGATCCAATACTTATTAAACATACTGAAGATACGTTAAGAGATAAAATAGAGGGTCTTGATAAGTTCTTGGTACATAAGTCACAAAAAACCTTGGAAGAGTACTCCTCTACGACTAAATTAACTAACAACGCCGAAGTTTTGAAAGTTTTTGAGACCAAAGTAGGAATAGAAAAAGAGTATGAGGAGTTAAGACAAATAAGGGTTATCAGACCAATGATAGCGACTAATGAGTGTTTATCTTGTCACTATTCTCAAAAAGAGGGGGATGTAGTGGGTGTCATTGATCTGACATTCTCACTAAAAGATATAGATACTGCAATTGACAAGACCAATACCACAGGAGCCTTAACTGCACTTTTTATTATGATTGTTTCACTAATAGCTGCTGCAGTATTGATAAAAAAATCTATAGCATCACCTTTGGCAGCTTTCCAAAGAGAACTTCATGCATTCTTCGATTATCTAAATAAAAAAAGAGATACTTTAGATCCTTTTGAAGTTGACAGTACGGATGAGATAGGGAGAATGGTGCAAGAGGTTAATGAGGGTATTCAACATATTAAAAAGAATAATGATGTAAATCTTCTTGTTATTAAAAATGTAGAGGATATGACGGAAAAATGTAAAAGCGGTTTCTTAAATTATGATGTAGAGTTAAAGTCGTCCGACCAGACTGTAAATAATATGACAGATTCTCTTAACGGTATGGTCGGAAAGTTAAGATATGACATCAATAGGGTAATGAAGACTCTTGAAGAGTATGGTAAAGGAAACTTTGCCGAAGAGATAGATACCTCTGATTGTTCAGGTAATATAGGCTCACTTATTTTAAGTACAAAGTTCTTGGGTGAGAATGTATCTGAGATTGTTGCTATTATTATAAAAGCCGCAACAGAACTTAATACATATATAGAACAGTTGAAAAGCAATTCGGTAAATATCTCTTCGTTATCTGACAAGCAAAGAGAAGAACTATTAGAAATTACCACTCAATTAGATGAGATAAGAACATTATTAAATGAAAGTTCTAAGATTACACAAAAGATGCATACTAACGGTGAAGAGGTAAAAAGATTATCTGTTGATGGAGATAAACTGGCAAAATCTACAGTTGAATCTATGGAAAATATTAACAGTTCGGTGGGTAGGATAAATGATGCTATCGTGGTTATAGATCAAATAGCATTCCAAACAAATATTTTATCTCTAAATGCCGCAGTTGAAGCAGCAACTGCAGGGGAAGCAGGTAAAGGATTTGCCGTAGTTGCACAAGAGGTAAGAAGTCTTGCCTCAAGATCGGCAGAAGCTGCAAATGAGATAAAAGCTATAGTGGGTAATGCAACTGTTGAAACCAATACCGGACTTAGTGTTGCAAATCAAATGATAGAGGGCTACGGTAACTTGCAAAATAAAATCGAGTCAACAAATCTGTTGATCGACGAAGTTGCAAAACAGGCAAAAGAACAGGAGATATCTATAAATAATATAGAAAGCAGTATCCAGCGTCTAAGTGAAACAAGTAATGGAAGTAATGAAGTTGTTCAGAAAAATAATGATCTTGCCGAAAATATAGATATCTTATCCAATAATTTAATAGATGCAGCAAGTAGATCCAAGATAAATCAAAAAGCTTTAGGTCAGGTGTCGGACGTACCGTTGGTATTTGATATAAACCCATTAAAACAAGCTATTATTGAGGAGAAAGAAAAAATATTCGAAGTTCTTGGAAATGAGGATAAGAAACTTGGATATAAAATTCCAATGCCAAAATCAACAGCAGTGGGTCAGTGGATAAAAAAGAACAAAAAGAAAGAAAAATTTAAAGAGATAATTAAAGATATAGAAAAATCAAATGAAAACTTCTGTTATAGTATAAGTAGTTTTATTGATGCAGATACGCATAACGCAACAAATAAAGAGCTAGAAATAGAGTCGGTTAAGATAGAAGAAGCTTCTTTGAATCTTGTTGAGTCTTTAGACAAGGTTAAGAGGGTAGTTTAAAAAACTTTTTAATTCATCTTTTTTTAATAAAAAGTCAGGATTTGAATTTGGTTTTGTATTATTAATATGATCCATATATGTTTCAATAACTAGATAACCGCCATTTTTAAGGGCATTTGAGAGATGAGGTATAATATCTCTATCTAGGTAATTAGTCATAACAATCACATCGTAACTGTTTTTATCGGGGATAAACCCTTCTAGGTCTTCTGTCTTTGCGGTGATATTTGGATGATTCTTTTGTATTAAAGTATCAATAGCAACTTGGGAAATATCCAAGGAGTCTACTTTAAGGTTATTGTCTGCCATATATATAGAGTTTCTACCTGTTCCACAAGCAATATCAAGTGCTTTTCCCCCTCTTACCTTAGCTAATATGGAAGCAAGTTTAGTGCTTGGGTCTCTAGAGATTAGTAACTTTGGATTTTCTTTATATTTTTTGTCCCATTTGATTTTGTCTTTGTGTGCCATTGTTTACTCTTTAATTTTTTATTTATTTTAAAATAAAATTACTGTCAATTAGATTTTAATTACCACAAGGCTCCGGATTAATAATAATTTATTAAAGTGTGACAGCTTCCTCATACATAGCTTTTGCTGTTTTTTCTGTCTCAACGATTATATGGGAAAGATTTAGATCTGATAAAGATTCTTTCTCTTCATATTTATTTACTTTAACAACTGTTTTTTTATCCACTGCCAGCTGATGTACGGTTTGGCAGATGTGGTGCAGTTTTTTACTGTTTCCTATTGAGATTATGACAGATGAAGCACTGTGGATATTAACTGCTTTTAATATATCTTTTTTTGCGGCATTTCCATAAATAACAGGAAGTCCCTGTTTTTGGGCATCTTTTACTGTTTTTATATCGTTCTCTATTGCTATAAATCCCTTGCCGTTTGCAACTATTAGTTCAGATATGCTTTTACCTAATCTGCCGTATCCTATTAGGATAATATGATCTTGCAGAGTTTCCGTATTGGTTTGGGAAAATTCTAAATCTTTATTATCATTATGTGTGATATCTGCAATATTTGAGATATTTTTCAATATAAAAGGTGTCATAATCATAGTAATAACAACCGATACTATAAGCACCTGCCCGATAGTCGGATCTATAAGATCTCTTGCAAATGACAACTCAAAGATCACAAGAGCAAATTCACCCAGCTGAAAAAGAGAAACGGCTGTTTTAAATGAATCTCTTGAGTTTATGGTAAATCGCATTATAGAATATATCACTGCTATTTTAATAACTATAATAATTGGAAGTATTATAGCTATTGAAGTTATATTCTCAAATATTATCTTAAAGTCAAGCTGCATACCCACTGTTACAAAAAATACACCAAGCAAAAGATCCCTAAAGGGGATAAGGTCTGCTTCCACTTGATGTTTATAGTGTGTTTCCGATATCATCATACCTGCAATAAAAGCACCTAAAGAGTATGAGAATCCAAAAAGATGTGCAATATATGAACTTCCTATTACAAGAAGCAAGATAGAACTTATAAATATCTCATTTGATCTTGTTTTTGTAACTTGATGTAAAAACGGTTCTAAAAGATATTTTCCGAATATATATAAGCCTACAAGTAGTATAACAGCATCTATAAAGGTTTCAATAAGTAGTGATGAGATAGAACTGGAGGTGCTTGAAAAAATGGTTATCATTAAAAGTATGGGTATTACTGCTATATCTTGAAACAGAAGCACACCTAAAACTCTTTTTCCGTAAAGTTTATTTATATCACCGCTTTCATTAAAAAGTTTTAATACAATAGCCGTTGATGATAAAGCAAGTGCAAGGGCAATTATAATAGCTGATTTTATCTCTATATTAAAAAAATTGTGACCTATAAAAGTAAATAACAAAGAGGTTAAAACAACTTGCAAGCCACCGTATAAAAACACCTCTTTTTTCATCTTGTTTAGGTGATTTATGGAGAATTCAAGTCCAATAGTAAACATTAAAAAAACAACACCAAATTCAGCTATCTCTTTTAGTTCATGGTTATGAACCGCATCGTGAAGATGAAAACTGTATGCTATAATTGTACCTGTTGCTATATAACCAATGATTGTAGGTATTGAAAACTGTTTTAATATAAGATTTAAAACAGTAGATATAAGTATTGTAAATATTATTATTTCAAGCATTTTATATCCTATCTTTTTTTTCTTTTTTTAGATACTCGATCTTTATTGAATTTGTATTTTACCTTTTTTAATGACTCTGTAACATCTAAAGAGACTTTTTGCATCAATATAATAAGTTGTTTCTTCTCATCTGTTCTGCCTTTACCGTAAATTTCAAACTTTTCTATCATTTTTAAAAAATCATAGTTTGATACAAATGGATAGATAGCGGTATCCTTTTCCTCTTCTAAAAACCATATACTTAAAATACATACTACTATAAATTCGGGTATAGCAGCTGTTTTTGAGGGGAAATGGTACTCCATCCTTTTTGCCATTGTATCATAATATACTATCAACGGCTCTTCATACTTTGCAAGCTGTTTTAACTCTTGTGAATATGGATGTTTTTTTGTATTTTGTACAAGCTCTATTAGATACTCAACATTTACAACATGTTTTTGAAGATCTTTTAAAAGCTCCCTTAGAGTGCTGTATATATATTGGGAATCCTCTTCATTTGATAGCTGCGGCTGTTTATCGTCTTTGTCAAGTTTGGCAAAAAATCTTTCTAAGGCTGTCCTTGCAAATACAAGAACAGCTTCGGTTTTAACATCTCTTATTAGATTTGGTTTTATCCTTTGCTCGCAATGGTCATCTATTACAATAACTTTTTTCTCTTCTGACTTATTTAACATTACTTTTCTCAATATCTACTTGAATCTTTTTTAAATCTCTCTAAAGCTTCCATTGGATAGCAGAATGAATCACACTTATAGTTATAATCTTGCAAATAACTGCTAATAAGATTTTGTAGATCAATATCATCCTCTATGAGTAAAACATATTTATCTTTCACTTTACACCTTTTAGTTTTTATATATTCTAACTAAATAGCTTAAAATTTTACTTCTAAGATTTATAAAAATAAAATATTTTAAGAGTAGTTTTTTCTATTTATATATAAAAAAGTGTCATAAATCAGAAAAAAGTGTCAAAATTGTGTAGAAAAGTAATACTA
>JAYEMD010000023.1:0-25521 GCA_034717895.1 Campylobacterota bacterium
TGTATTTGGCTTACTGTGTGGTTCCCGTGTCTCATTCCTTATTCTAGCTTTTTAGAAATTTGTAGAAGCTAAAGCCTTGCACTAAAGTGCATAGTTTTTAACTAGCGTGTTTGGAACAATAAATATCGTTGTAGTATGCTTCAAGTAATTCTTTAAACTTAGTACATCTAGGGGAATTATTCCAAATTTCATAAGCTTGAATTCTAATTGTATTAAAGTCATTGTCATCAAAATTGGGATAATCAAATAGTAATAAAAATATTCTATTTGTTTGGACTGTATAGACCCTTAACTCTTCAGTACTTTTTATCCCAAATAACCATTTAGAATCTTTCGCTCTTTTAATATTGGTTGAGCCACAAGATGGACAGAAAGTCTCAATCCTCATTACATTCTCTTTACAAGTTTTAACTTTACATTTATCTAATTGATCTACTCTATTGCATGCTTTTATTTCTGTTCCATCGCAAATATCATTTCCTCTTGCAGCTGTTCGTTCCCCTTCCATACCCATTATTAAGCTTGCTAAGTGTTGGCTTGGATATCCTATTTTAAGACTTGGAGTTTGCTTAGTTATAGCAGACCATTGAAGTGCTTTAATTCTTGGATTAAATACTATATCATGTAAAATTTCTAAAATTCTTTCTTCATTATTGCGAATTGTTATCTTGCTCGTATCTGGTTGCATTTATAACCTTTTATTTTCAGTATACAAGATAGTAGTATAATAAATTATTTTAAGCAAGTAAGTGCGGAGTTTGAATGTAAATATAAGTGTTACGAGAAACATTTTTTAAAGCACCTAGGATAAAATTGAGATACATAATAATGATTTCTTGTATTTGACATGTAGCTATTTTACCTTAAATTTGATGACAAAAAAGGTACTATTTAACTTGTGCTAGCACTAGCACAACTATCAAAATACATTTCATTCTAGCCTCTTGCTAGCAGATTTATATTGAACTGTAGTGTTATGTGAATAATGGAATTGAATTTAAAGCCCTATTTGTAGGGTATTGTGAATAAGTATATTGAAATATGAAGGAGGTTATGCACTCGTTCCAGGCGAGCGCCTTCGGCCACTCGGCCACCTGTCTATATGATAAAAGAGTAAATTCAATCTGATTAATAATATATTAATCGTCATAAAATGTCATTTTTTGAAGTTTTGTAGATATTGAATTTTCATGGAAAATTTGTTTTGAAACTTCGTATTGGTTGCGGAAGCTGGATTTGAACCAGCGACCTACGGGTTATGAGCCCGTCGAGCTACCAAGCTGCTCTATTCCGCGTTCTGTTAAAGTTAATAGTGAAATTAAATTCGTAAAGTTTAATTTTATATTAGAATGGATGGGGATATAGGATTCGAACCTATGAATATCGGCACCAAAAGCCGAGGCCTTACCACTTGGCGAATCCCCAACAATGTGTTAGTTAAAACACTGTAGTGTAACATTATAAAATTGGTTGCGGAAGCTGGATTTGAACCAGCGACCTACGGGTTATGAGCCCGTCGAGCTACCAAGCTGCTCTATTCCGCGTCAAACTTAAAAAAGTGGATGGGGATATAGGATTCGAACCTATGAATATCGGCACCAAAAGCCGAGGCCTTACCACTTGGCGAATCCCCAACGTGTGTTTCTTTTTAAGTGACGGAATTATAGTCGGTTTTTTTTTATTTGTCAAGAGTTTTTATGAGAAATTTTGAAATTTCTGCTATAATCACAAAATAAATATAATAAAGGCTAATAGAATGTCAGCAATACAAAGAGTAAAAGAAGCAATAGAAGAGATTAAAAAAGGCAATATGGTAATAATGCTTGATGATGAAGATAGAGAAAATGAGGGTGATCTAGTTTATGCAGCCGCATTAAGTGATGACAAGAAAGTAAACTTTATGGCTACACACGCAAAAGGTTTGATATGTGTTGCTGTTTCAAAAGAGACAGCAAACAGACTTGAACTAAATCCAATGGTAGCAAGCAATACATCATCTTACGAAACTGCATTTACTGTTTCTGTTGACTGTGCAAAAGCAAGTACGGGTATAAGTGCACAAGAGAGAGATGATACTATTAGAATACTGGCAAACCCGGTTTCAAAAGCAGTTGAGCTTGTACGTCCCGGGCATATCTTCCCTCTTATAGCAAAAGACGGTGGAGCATTAGTAAGAACCGGTCACACGGAGGGTAGTGTTGATCTTTGTAAGCTTGCAGGTTTGGCGGGTGAAGCTGTAATATGCGAGATTATGAAAGAGGACGGTACTATGGCTAGACGTGATGATCTTGATATCTTTGCAGATAAGCATAATATGAAGCAGGTGTATATCTCTGATATTATTGAGTACAGAATGGCACACGAATGTCTAGTGGAAGAGTTAAGCAGCAATAGTGATGAATTTTTCAATACGGCAGTAACTAAAAAGATATTCAAAGATCATTTAGATAATAAACATACAATCATACAGTTTGGTGATATTCAAGAAACATCACTTGTAAAGTTTCACAATATAAAACCTGATATAGATCTGTTCTTAAATGAGAGTAAACTTCAATCTATGCTTAAATCAATTAACTTCTTACAATCAAAAGGCGGTCTTTTAATATTCTTAGAAGATAACAGTGAAGACAACGAGAACATCAAAGATTACGGTATAGGTGCACAGATACTAAATACCCTAGGTGTAAAAGAGATAAAGCTTCTTTCAAGTAAAGGCAAGCACTCATTTGTTGGTCTAAACGGCTTTGGTCTTAATATAAAAGAGGAGATAAAAATTGATTAATGCCCTAGGCAGATTTTAAACAATTTTTAGATACAATCGCGAATAAATATAGAATAAATTTAAGGAATATAAATGTCAGATTCATGTAAACAAGTATATATAACAACTCCTATCTATTATGTAAATGATGTGGCTCATATAGGTCACGCATATACTACTATCATTGCCGATATGTTAGCTAGATACAGCAGACTTGCAGGATACGATACATTCTTTTTAACAGGTACGGATGAGCATGGTCAAAAGATCGCTGACAGTGCAAAGCAAAGAGGTAAAACACCAAAAGAGTATGCCGATGAAGTAAGCGGCAAGTTCAAGTCACTATGGGATGATTTTGATATAACATATGATAAGTTTATCAGAACAACAGATGAAGACCATAAAGCAGGTGTACAAAAAGCGTTTAAAAAGATGTTTGACAAGGGTGATATCTACAAAGGAAACTATGAGGGTCACTACTGTGTTAGTTGTGAAACATTCTTTACGGAGCAACAGCTAATCGACGGTGAGGGTTGTCCAGATTGCGGTAAACCTACAAACGTAGTAAAAGAGGAGAGTTACTTTTTTAGGTTATCTAACTATGAAGATAAACTACTAAAACTCTATGAAGAGAATCCTGAATTTATACTTCCTAAATCAAAAGCAAAAGAGATCGTAAACTTTGTTGCCGGCGGACTAAATGACCTTTCTATATCTAGAACATCATTTGACTGGGGTGTAAAGCTTCCTGATTCAATGAAAGCGGAAGATCATGTGATGTATGTATGGCTTGATGCACTAATGAACTATATCACAGCTCTTGGATACGGAACAGATGAAGCAAATATGAAATACTGGCCAAGTAAGGTACAACTAGTCGGTAAAGATATACTTAGATTCCATGCTATTTTCTGGCCTGCATTTCTTATGTCACTTGACCTTCCGCTTCCAAAGCATATTGCAGCACACGGATGGTGGACAAGAGACGGTGAGAAGATGTCTAAATCTAAAGGAAATGTTGTAGATCCTAAAGAGATAGCCGATGCTTACGGTCTTGATGCGTTTAGATACTTTATGTTAAGAGAGGTACCTTTTGGTCAAGACGGTGACTTCTCACAAAGAGCACTTATGGACAGAATCAACTCAGACCTTGGAAATGACCTTGGAAACCTTCTTAATAGAATAAGCGGTATGAGCGGTAAATACTTTGACTTTAAACTTTCCTCTAAAGATGTAGAAAAGTATCACAAAAAAGAGCTGGATGAAGTTCATGCTATTTTAGAAAAAGCTGAACCTATGCTTTTTAATATGCAGATAAACAGATACCTAGAGGAGATCTGGAAGGTTCTTACTATTGCAAATAAAGCAATCGGAGACTATGAACCTTGGGCTATGATGAAAGATGGAAGAGAAGAGGAAGCTATGGCTCTTGTTTCTCTTATAACCAATATCATGGCTAAAGTTTCACTTCTACTTGATAGCGTAATGCCCCAAAAAGTATCTAAAATAGCACAATCTTTAGGGATAACAATAGACAATGAAACTTACGTAAAACTTATACAAGAGAAACAACTTATAGGTGATACTACTATTACTAAAATAGATGCCCTATTCCCCCGAATTGAGGAAGAGTTAATTGCAACAGCAGAGCTACAAAAAGCTGAAACGGTTGTAGAGAAACCAAGAAAAGAAGCTGCAAAAAAAGAGACTTCAAAAGAGGAAGAGCCGGATAATCTTATAACAATAGATAAGTTCTTTGAAACAACTCTAAAAATAGGAACTATCGTAGAAGCACAGGAAGTACCCAAATCTAAAAAGCTTCTAAAACTGCGAGTAGACGTGGGGGAAGAGAATCCTAGACAAATCCTAGCAGGTATCAAAGAGTTCTACAGTGCTGAATCTTTAGTTGGAACTCAAGCCTGTGTAGTAGCAAACCTTAAACCTGCAAAACTTATGGGGATGCTAAGCGAAGGGATGCTTCTTGCAGCCAAAGATGAGAACGGACTTCATCTACTAAGACCTGAAGCAAATAAAACTGCAGGTACAAAAGTAAGCTAAATTGAAAATAAACTCTTTGTCGGATATAGTTGAGGGGAAGCTTTTAAATTCCCCTGCTATATCTTTTATAACTCAGATACATACAAATATCAAAAAAGTAAACGAAGGTGATGCTTTTTTTGCTTTTTGTGAAGATGAGATAAAAGAAGCTCTTCAAAACGGTGCATTTGCAATAATTACACAATTTGAACCAAAAATAAGTGATAAAGAGATAGCTTGGATAAAAGTAGATGATATACTTAAAGCTATAACCAATACACTTAGATACAAACTTCTTAAACATGACCATAAGCTTATAAAAGTTGATAAGATACTTTATAGGATGATAAAACACTTTATACCAAAAAACAATGAAGAGACAACACTTTTATCAAATAATATACTAAATGATTTTGAAACCTTGTATTCTATAAAAAGTGAACAAACTGTGTATTCTACGAATCTAAATATACTAAAAGCTATATCTCCGGATATAAAGATTATAAATACAAAAGAGTATAAAGTAAAGAACCTTACCTGCCACTCTTTATTTGAAACGTCATTTTCATACAATGGGATATTTTACGATAAAGTAAAACTTCCTTATCTTTATATAGATTATTTTTTAGAACTTAATCATCTAATGAACTTTAATCCGGATACTAAAAAAATAAACTCATTTGATCTTTTTAAACCTGTGTTTATTAATAAAAGTTCGCAAATTGTCCCCTTTGGACAAACAAATAGATTTATAATTGCAAATAAAGATAATCATATATCAGAATATGAAATAGAGTATTTAAAAAAATATTATAAATACGGTAAGATAAAAACAATAGATATGAAAGATTTAACAGATTCCGAGATCTTTAATATTATCAAACTACACGACTACAATGCACTTTACATTATAGGCAAGAGTAACGAAACAATAACAAAAATCCTCCAGCAAAATGATAAAAGTTATCTTCTTTTTTAGATCACTTTAGAGGTATTTTTATTTCAAAACAAACACCCTCATCTACATTGTAGTTTTCTAGTCTCCCTTTTAGTTTATCCTATACTATGGTATGACTCATATAAAGTCCAAGCCCTGTACCTTTTTGACCTTTTGTGCTAAAGTATTTGTTAAATATTTACTCTATGATACTCTCATCTATACCTCCACCGTTATCACATACGGTAACAATATAACTATCTTCACTACGCTTAGCTTTTATATTTATTATCTTATTGTCATTGTGTTTAAAAATTATCTTTTATATAATCATATAAATAGTATAATAGATAAAATAATATTGTATTAGGATTTTAATGGCTTTTTTTACATCTTACGGAGCGGCCGGTGAAGTTACCGGATCGTGTCACTTAATTGAAATAGGAAAAATAAAAATACTTGTAGACTGTGGTATGTTTCAAGGGCAGGAGGAAGACCTGAACTTTGAACCTTTTGGTTTTGAGCCAAAAGATATCAACTATCTTATAGTAACTCACGCACATCTTGATCATATAGGAAGAATTCCCCTTCTTGTAAAAGAGGGATTTGATAAATCTATTATAACAACAAGGGCAACTTTTGCCATAGCAAAGCTTATGTTAAAGAACTCTGCGGGGATTCTTGAAACAAAAGAGGACAAACTTTACACCTCAAATGAGATTGAACCGACCATAAAACTGTTTGATACTTTTGTTGAATTTGATGAGTCTATAGTTTTAGAGGAAAATATAAAAATATCTTTTAAAAGTGCGGGGCATATTCTAGGTGCGGCAACCGTAAAGATAGAGTTTTTTGATGAAGGGATAGAAAAAAGCATCATCTTTACGGGAGATATTGGACAAAAAGAGAGAATCATAACAGAACCTATAGAGTTTTGGGATAAAGCAAACTATTTGTGTATAGAGTCCACCTACGGTTCAACCATACATCAACCCCTAAAAATATCAATAGAGAAATTTGAAAAACAAATTTTAGAAACGCTTCACAACGACGGTGTAGTAGTTATACCCTCTTTTGCGCTCGAAAGAACACAGGAGATACTCTATCTTTTAAAAAAGATGAGTCAACATGGCAAACTAAAAGGGATACCCGTATATTTAGACTCACCTCTTGCTATTGATGTTACTAGAACATTTTTAAATTTTCCGGAGTTATTCAATGAAGATGTTTCACAACTTATACATAGAGGGGAAAATCCTTTCGGTTTTGATGAGCTTGAGATGACATATTCAAAAGAGAGTTCTCAAAGTATAAATAACAAAGAGGGAGCTAAGATTATTATTGCAGGAAGCGGTATGTGTGAAGGGGGTAGAGTAAGCTACCATCTTCTTAGATATTTAGGCGATGAAAAGAACATGGTACTTTTCGTCGGGTTTCAGGTAAAATCCACACTTGGAAGTCGTATAACAAGAGGTGACAAAGAGATAACTGTACTAGGAACTCCTGTGAATGTAAAAGCACAAGTGGGTTATGTTTCAGGGTTCTCGGCACATGCTGATCAAAAGAATATTATAGACTTTATAGATCATATAGAAGATCTTTACTGTGTATATCTTATCCACGGAGAACATCCACAACTTGATATATTGAGGAAAAAAGTTAAAAATAAACTAAAAGAGAAGGTGCATATTGTGGATATGAGGGAGAGGATACATATATAATGCTAGATTTAGAATCAGAGTTTTTAGACAATAAAAATAAAGAGAAAGATATATGGAGACTGCTTAGAATACTCGGTGATTTTATAGATGCTTATGATGACCTAAGCACGCTACCTCCCGCCGTTTCTATTTTTGGAAGTGCAAGGATAAAAGAGGGTGAGAAGTACTATAATGAAGCATATCAGTTATCTAAATTACTTTCAAACGACGGATATGCCATTATAACAGGCGGCGGAAAAGGTATTATGGAAGCGGGAAACAAAGGGGCAAAGGTATCAGTTGGGTTAAAGATAAAACTTCCCCATGAACAAGGTGTAAACAGATTTGTAAATATACCACTTCAATTTAGATATTTTTTTGCAAGAAAAGTAAGTTTTTTAAAATACTCTGTGGGGTTTATAGTGATGCCGGGAGGATTCGGAACTTTAGATGAATTTTCAGAAGCTCTATGCCTAATACAAACAAATAAAATGGGAAAATTCCCCATAATACTTTTCGGAAAAGCATTCTTTGAACCGTTGGAATCATTTTTTAAAATGATGCTTAAACACAACTATATAGATGAAAAAGATATGAAATCTTATCTTATAACCGATAGTGTAGATGAAGCAATAGCATATATAAAAAATGCAAAATTCGATACAGGAAATATAAAAAATCACAACAATCAAGAGTTTGATATATATTAGGATAAAAGATGAATAGTTCTACAAATTACACTACTATTGCTTCACAGATTGAAGCAAAAATAAAAGAGGAAGTTTTTGAGCAGGATTTAGCAGTAGAGTCACTTATAAAGGCACTTGTTGAATCAACTTTGATACAAACAAAAAATAAATTAAAAGCTTTTTTTACTTTTATAGGTCCAGCAAACTGCGGTAAGCAATATATCCTGGAGACTTTAGCCAAGAATGATCCAAATATAGATAGTGTAAAAACTTTTCATATGGATCAATACAGCGGCAACTATGCTCTAAATGAAGATCATCTTTCAACTTACACCTTTCAAAATGAACTGTTTGAATTTCTTCAAGAAAATAAAAACTCAATCTTAGTTTTTAAAGATATTGAAAAAGCAGACCTGCAAGTACAACTTACACTTTATACTTTTTTAACACAATTTGAACAATACCAGCTTGACCTATCCAATACAATAGTAATAATAGAGACAACAAGACTCTCAAGCTTTATAAGAAGAAAAGATTTTCAAAAAATATTAAAACAAGAACCTTTACAGGCTCATGCTTTTTTAATGGATAAAATGTCAAATGAGTCTATAACCGTAAACAGTACAAAAGAGTCACTTTTTCATAAAAAGCTGTTATCTTTAATGAATGAACACAGCGTTATTGCTTTTAAGAATTTAAGCTTAAACACCCTTATTAAAATAGCTACAAGATCACTTCATACCATGTCAAAAAGCTTTAGTAAACAAAGCAATATCTCTATAGAGTATGTTGATATAGATGAGATCATATGGTTTTTAACATTATCACTTTCACCTTATATAAACGCAAAGTATATAAAACAAAAACTTCCTAAACAGCTTTTTAATAATATATATGAGGCTATGAAACTAAAAAAAGATATAAATTATATAAGATGTTCTGTTTCAAAGAAAAGCAAAAACTTTTTAAAAGAGATACTAAAAGATAAAAAAGCTCTGATCTCAAGTTTAAAAAAGGAGCATAAACATATATCTTTAAAATGGAAAATAACTCAAGATGAAGAGTGTGTAAAATGTACCATAGATGATGCATACTTTACAAAAGACGAGATGAGCGTATCATCACAGGAAAATCTTTTGGTATCTGATATAGGTTTTGATGATATTGCCGGACAAAAAAAAGTAAAAGATGAACTAAAAGAGATAATCTCACTTTTAAAAGAACCCAAAAGACTCCAAAGCTTTCATATGACACCACCTAAAGGGATGATACTTTACGGTCCTGTAGGGATGGGCAAAAAGATATTGTGCAAAGCTTTTGCTCAAGAAGCAAATATGCCCTACATAACTATTAGCGGTTCTGAACTTTTTGATCCTTCTAAAATAAACGAAGCATATGAAAAAGCATACAGCAATGCACCTTGCGTTGTTATCTTTGAGGATATTGATACGGAAGGGATATTAAACGGTGTTATCTCCACAATGAGTACGGAGCCTATAACACTACAACTTGATAAACTACAGCAAAGTTTCGAATCTCCTATCTTTACCCTTATTACAATAAATGATATTACAAATATCCCGGAGACACTTATACAAGCCAATAGAATAGATATAAAAATAGAAGTTCCCAAACTTGATATGGAGGCTCGAAGATTCTTTATAGAGGAGGTTTTGAAAAAACCCCATGATAAAAATATCGATATAGATAGAATAGTAAGATATATCTCAGGTATGGGTGGAGATGAACTAAAAAGAATAGGACAGGAGGCATCACTATACGCTGCAAGAAAAGGGATCAAAAAATTAACCGAAGAGATACTTTTAGAGCAGATAAATATAATAAAATACGGAACAAAACTAGAAAATAAACAAATAAGAGATATTGAAACCTCCATGAAAAAAACAGCATACCACGAAGCGGGTCATGCAGTACTTTCATTTAATCTTCTTCCAAAGATAAAAATAGAACAAGTAACAGTAGCACCAAGAAGTGAATCTCTGGGCTTCGTATCTTACCACAACGAAGACTATATAGATGCAACCTCTAAAGATGATATTTTTAATGATATCTGTGTATTACTTGCAGGAAGAGTTGCCAAGATGGAAAAGTTTGGTGATGAGGGGATGGAAACGGGTGCTATAAGTGACCTAGAAACAGCAACCATGCAAGCTTATGGGGCAATAGCTTTATTTGGTATGGATGAAGAGCTTGGATATATAAATATCTCCACATTAACAGCAGGATTAAATAAACAATTATTCTCAGACAAAGTTGAAAAAAGACTCTTGGAGTGGATAAATAAAGCTAAAATAAAAACAGAGCAAGAGGTAAAAAAACACTGGAAAGCTATAGAAGCAGTTGCACAAGAGCTTATAAAAAAAGAGATGATAGACGGTGTTGAACTAAAAACAATCATTGAAAAGAACCAATAGATTATGAAGATCACTTTTTTAGGTACAAGCGGGGGCAAACCATCAAAACAGAGGAATCTTTCAGCAGTAGCTTTAAGATATGATCAAAAACCAAACTGGTACCTTATAGACTGCGGTGAAGCAACACAACATCAGATTATGAAAAGTGACCTTAAACTTGGAAAACTTTCAACTATCTTTATAACCCACCTGCACGGTGATCACTGCTATGGACTTCCGGGACTTTTATCAACAAGGGTTATTGAGGAGATAGAGACCACTTTAACAATTTACGGACCAAAAGGGATAAAAGGATATCTTGAAGCTGTAAAAAAATTTACCAAATCATCTCTTTTAGATAATACGCAGATTATTGAAATTCAAGAGGAAGGTGCCCTAATAGAGTTTGACAACTTCAAACTTCAAGCCCTACCGCTAGACCATAGTGTTACATCTTTTGCATACTGTTTTTTTGAAAATGCCACAAGTGGGAACATTGATACAAAGGCTCTTGAAGATATAGGGATAAAACCTTCAAAACTATACGGTGAGATAAAAAAAGGGAAAAATATAACTCTTCCAAACGGACAAAAACTAAAAGCACAAAAATACCTCCTAGATCCAACAAGGGGAAGAAATGTAATAATATCAGGAGATAACTGTAATCCTGAACTTATAACTAAACATATAAAAAATATAGATCTTCTTATACATGAAGCCACATACACTCAAGAGATATTTGACAATCTAAAGAAAAAAGTAAAACACACAACGGCAAAAGCCTTAGCAAAAGCAGCCCAAAAAGGTGATGTAAAAACTCTTATAGCTACACATATAAGCCCAAGATATACAACATATCCCGATAAATCGAAAAAAGATATTGCTGTTTTAGATAAAGAGATCAAAGATAACTTTAAAGGCAGATATTTTATAGCAAATGATTTTGATACATTTACAGTTGACAGGAAGAGTTTTGACGTTAAAAAACTTTAATGCCAAATCCCTTCAAGTTTATATCCGCAGTGTGGACAGATACCGTTATTATCAAGATAGTTTGTGACATACTGCCCTATATGACCTGTTCTGTCTATAACTCTTTTTTTACACTTAGGACAGTATGTGGACTCATGATCCTTATCATCTATATTACCCACATAGATATATTTAAGCCCCTCCTCTTGTGCTATTTTATAAGCTCTTAGAAGAGTTGACTGTGGTGTGCACGGAACATCAAGCATCTTATACATTGGATGAAAAGCACTAAGGTGCCAAGGGATTGATGGATCAAGATCAGCTAAAAACTTTGCAATTGATCTTATCTCCTCATCGGAGTCATTTTTACCCGGAATCAGCAGTGTGGTAACCTCCACCCATATCCCTTTGCTTTTAGCATACTTTACACACTCCAACACAGGTTTCAATCTTGCACCGCATATCTCCTTATAAAACTCATCGCTAAAACTTTTTATATCTATATTCATACCGTCCAAGTAAGGCTCTAGTGTATCTATAGCTTTTTTTGTTTCATAACCGCTTGTAACATATATATTTTTCAAGCCATGTTCATGTGCCAGTTTTGCCGTATCGTAAGTGTATTCAAAAAATACCACAGGTTCATTGTAGGTATATGCTATAGAATCACAGCCGTTTTGTTTTGCCAAAGTGACTATATCTTTTGGCATAAGTTCTCTTCCGGTTACTTGATGATTATGCTCTTTTGGATACTGGGATATCTCATAGTTTTGACAAAACTTACATGAGAAATTACACCCCACTGTACCTATGGAAAACGCCCTACTTTGAGGAAGAAAATGAAACATAGGCTTTTTTTCAACAGGATCTACGTTAACAGCAGCAGCTAAACCGTATACTAAAAGTTTAAGTTCACCGTCTATAACTTTTCTTACTCCACATATGCCTGTCTGTCCCTCTTCAAGTTTACAACTATGGGAACAAGCTAAACATAAAACCTTTCCTGAATCTAATTTTTTACTTAACCATGCTTTGTGATACATATTACACCCCTTTATATAAAATACTAATTATCTAAAAATTCAGAAAATCTGATAAACTATTTATAACATTGTTTTTAGTATCTATTTTCTTACTAATAATCTCAACTCTGTTTTCATCTATGATCTTATTCTTTTTAAACCCATTGACTAAGTGATCCATATCTTCTCTATTTTTACCAAATAGCACAATATTATCCTCCCAATACCTAAAAGAGATAATATCATGTGATCTCTTTAAAAGTTCAAGTGATATAAATTTCATAACGGCAGATAAAACCTGATGATCTTTATAAGCTCTTATTTGTAAAAATATACAATACCTGCGTTCATCATTATACTCTTTTTGATTTAAAAGTAACTCTAAATAGTTTTCATTATACAAACCTGTTAATGAATCTTTGTAAAAATATGCCAATCTTTCAACTTCTATATCAGTTTTTGGATCTTGATTTATTGTAGTGTCATTTTGTACATCTTTAAGCACTTCAACTGCACAATCAACTACTTTAGGATTGAACTGAATACCTTTTAGAGATATTAGCTCTTTGATAGCTTCATCAACATTTTTACGCTTTTTATATATTCGCGTACTTGTCATTGCATCAAATGCATCAGCTACGGCCATAATTGCAGATAGCTGCGGTATCTCTTCCCCTTTTAGTCCCAAAGGATAACCGCTTCCGTCATAGTGTTCATGATGAAAATGCATAATATCTGCAAGGTCTTTATAAAACTCTATACTTTTTAACATCTCATAACCAACACTCACATGCTCTTGGATCAACTCATACTCCAATCTATTTAATCGTGACGGTTTAAGAAGTACTGAGTCCGGTGTAGAGATTTTTCCTATATCATGTAGTATAGACGCTTTATAAAGCTTATCTATCTTATCTTGCTCATATCCCATATCTTTGGCTATCATCTGTGAGTATTTTGCTACCCTTGCCGTATGTCCTGCAGTATATGGATCTCTTTGTTCAATCATCTTTACAAAGCCCAAAATGGTCTCTTCATAGTTTTTCATCATCTTATTGTGAAGGTTTACAATCTCATCACGCTGTCTAAAAGAGTTAATAGCAAAACCTATATCCCCGCTTAACTCTTCAAGCATAGATATCTCTTCTATCTCAAATCCCTCTTTCCTTGATGAGAAAACGACTATAACTCCAAACACTTCAGATGATGAGTCCTTTTTTAAAGGGAAAGAAACAAGAGATGTAAAATCACTCTTTGCAGCCCAATCTCTATATGAATCATCAATATTATATGTAACTACGTCATTTATAATAACTTCATGGTTTTTCTCTATGCTGTTTTTTACCGGACAATTAGAAAACTTATCTTTGCCGGAACTATCTATTATACTCATAAACTCATGTGCAAAGTGATTATCTTTTGAAAAATAGTTTTTAACCAAACTACCGTTTTCTAACAGTCCAATATAACAAAATTGATAATAATGCTGTTTCACAAAACGCTCACATGTTATTTGAAGCAGTTCTTCAAGTGACTCTTGTGTTATTAGATATTGATTGATATCCGATACGGTTGACATTATTGTTCTTAGATACCTCTCTTTGTCTAAATGTACTTCAATCTTTCTTGAATACTCCAACTCATTTGCCATATTTTTAGCTACTTCATCTTTTACTTTTTGTTCAAGATTTATATTAAACTCTTTTAACTCTTTTGTTTTATTATCAACTTCTATATTTAAAATCTCTTTTTGATTAATTATTTTATACATAAAATAAGCTAATAGTAAAAATATAAAAAAAGATATTACTCTTATATAAAGACTGCTTTGCAATGTTTTAGTTATAAATTCATCACTTTCATAAGTTACAAGCCAGGCAATTGTTTGGGCTGTTATATTATGTTTCACAGGAAAAAACGAGGCAATTTGAACGCTTCTATCATCTGTGTAATAAAAACTAAATGGTTTATCTTTTAATATATCTTTTCTAATATCATCTCTTTTATTTTTTAACTTCTGAGCTAATTTATTGATGCAGATATCTGCAGTATGTTCTTTTGTCATAGTTAGAAAATAATCATCACATTCGGCACTTGGCTGATACTTTAAGATCATATCGTCTCTATTCCATGATTTAAAATCAAATACATGTTTACTAATAATAAAGTGAGTATGCATCTTACTTATGGAGGTTAAACTATCTTGCAGCACTTCACTTGGAAATGCCACACCAAGTGCACCTATATAGTTTTTCTGCTTATCATATACAGGATATATATTTCTAAAAGCATGTGCAGTTCTCCCCGGAGAGAGACCTCTATTTATTTTTTTTATCTCGTTTGTATTTTTAAAGTCAAAACGGACACTGCTTAGATCATCATTGTATTTACTTGGTTTATGCATCCTAAGAAACACTTTATTATTTGGAAATACAAAGTGATATTGAAGCACACCGTTTGTTTTCATAATCTCATATTCAGTTTTTAGCAGCTTATAAAGTTCTTCTCTTAAAGCCGTTCTTTTTGCCTCATCGGTAGTTTTCCATGCCTTAGAGAAGATAGCTATCACTTTCTCTTGCATTATAGTTGTCTTATATATAGCATTTGCAATTTGTTTTTGATGTTCCAGAACTATTTTATAATGAGTTTCAAGTTTATCCAAATGGCTGTTTAAGGTTATTTTTATTCTCTCTTCTTGATTAATTTGTGTGGTGATATAGACAATAGCATTCATACCTATAAATAAAAAAGATACTAACAATAGAGCTTTTAATTTATGTGACATAGATAACCTTTATTTGTTTACTTTGTATCTATTGAATTTAAAATATACTCAGCCATATTATTTACACTATCAACTTTTGAATAATCCTTCTCAGGAACCTCAACTGTAGTTTTTTCGTTTATTGCTGTTAATATCTTTAGAAAATCAAAAGAGTCTATCTCTAATGATTCTTGAATATTATCATCATACCCTATCTCATCCTCTTCAATATCAGCTGCCACATCCAATATCTGTTCAACTATTATCTTTTTAATATCATCTATATTCATATTAACTCCTTAGGGTTTTGTAAAGTTTTATCAAGTTTATCTAAGAACCGTGCACCCGTACGACCATCCGTAGCACGGTGATCACCGGCTATTATAACTTCCATAACTTTTCTTACACATAGTTTATCATCAATTGCCCAAGGTTTATCTTTTATCTTTCCTAGACCCACAACAGCAACCTGAGGTGGATATATCACCCCAAAGACACTATCAACTCCAAGATCTCCAAGATTTGTTATAGTGATGGTCTGCTTTGTAAGATGAGATGATTTTAGTTTACCTGACCTTGCACGGCTTATAAGCTCATCCAAACCTTTCATAGTATCATTTAGATCCATATTTTGTGCATCTAAAAGTGCAGGTGTTATCAAGCCTTTTTTTCTAAGTGCTATAGCAATCCCCGGATTTATCTCTTGGCTTATTATATGCTCACTACTTTTCCAAAAACCGTTTAATGCAGGGACACTTTTAAGTACCTCTACTACAGCTTTTATCAAAAGTGCAGCAGGAAGTATTCTTTCCTTTATATCCCTTTTGGAATTAAGCTCTTCAAGATACTCTAATGAAGGCGTCATATTTATGGAAGTTGACAGATAATAGTGAGGTATCTCTTTATTTGATAAGCTCATGGCTGCCGCTATTGCCTGACGCATAGAATCGGGTGAGGATAGAGGTTCTTCTATCTTTTTCTCCACCTTTAGCTCAACGCTCTTTTCTATATCTTCTAAAGTAAGCGTATTTCCCTTTGGCTTTATGGTATCTATATCTACCCCTAGCTCTTTAGCCCTTCTTTTGGCAGCAGGGGATATTTTAAGACGCTCTTCTATCTTTGTAGGTTCAGGTATAGATACAGTTGTAGTTTGTTCATCATCTTTTGTGGTTGAGATTGTTGATATCAATGCAAGGACAGAACCGACTTCACACTCCATATCCTCTTCAACCAAAAGCTTATCAACTACTCCATCCTCAAAAACCTCGATCTCTATAACACCTTTGCTTGTCTCAACCTCTGCAATAACCTGACCGTTTTTAACACTATCACCCTCTTTGACAAGCCACTGCATCAAAACGGCACTTTTCATATCAGTCCCAAGGCTTGGCATTAGAAATTCACTCATAGGCTCTCCATAACTTTCTTTACAGCTTCAACTATTTTTTGAGGCTGAACTATGGCTGCATCTTCAAGATGTTTTGCATAAGGCAAAGGCACCTCTTGGGTACAAACTCTTTCCATGGGTGCATCAAGCTCATAAAATGCCTGCTCGTTTATCCGTGCCATTATCTCGGCACTTATACTTCCGCTTTTCCAGCCGTCATCTACTATTACAACTTTATGTGTTTTTCCTACTGATTCCATTATGGTTTTATCATCAAGGGGTCTTAAACAACGAAGATCCATAACCTCCACATCTATCCCCTCCTCTTCTAAAACCTTCACAGCTTCAAAGGTTTTTAAAAGATTTAGACCGTAGGTAAGTATAGTTATATCCTTACCCTCTTTTTCTATCTTTGCCTTAGCTATTGGAAGTGGGGTTTTTGAACTATCTAGAGTTCCTTTTGTATTGTATAAAAGTGAATTTTCAAAGATAAGTACGGGATCCGGATCATTTAGTGCAAGCCCTACCATATCATAAGCATCCTGTACCGTTGAGGGGGTTAAAACTTTAAGCCCGGGGATATGTGCATACCACCCCTCAAGAGAGTGTGAGTGCTGAGCACCTAGCTGTTTTCCTCCACCTGTTGCCATCCTTATTGTAAGAGGTACATTGAACTGACCTCCCGACATATGAAGGAGCGTTGCTGCATTATTCATAATCTGATCTAAGGCTAAAAGGGAGAAGTTTACGGTCATAATCTCAACTATAGGGCGCATACCGTTTAAAGAAGCTCCGATACCTGCACCCGTAAAAGCAGACTCACTTAGAGGTGTATCTATGATCCTTTTATCACCGTACTTTTCCAAAAGTCCCTGACTTACCGCAAAACATCCACCGTAATGCCCCACATCTTCACCCATTAAAAACACTCTTTCATCTTTAGCCATAGCATCATCTATTGCTTTTCTTACCGCTTCTCTGTATGTGATAGTCTCAACCATTTTCTTTACTCCGAATATACAAATCTATGAAGATCATCAACACTTTCAAAAGTGCCCTCTTTTGCAAACTCTACGGCATCTTCTATAGTTCTGTCTATATCTTTTTCCATAGTGTCTTTCTCTATTTTATCCCAGATACCCTTATCTTTTAGATACTGTTCAAACAATACCAAAGGATCTTTTTGCTTCCATAAGTTCACCTCATCTTTAGTTCTGTAAAGCTGAGCATCAAACATTGAGTGAGCTTTAAATCTATAGGTCAAAGCTTCTATAAAAAAAGGACCCTTGCCGTTTTTTATATACTCCACCGCTTCACTAGTTAGTTCATTGACTTTTACCACATCCATACCGTCAACTTGTGACGACTTTATTTTATATGATGCGGCTTTTTTTGATATATCTGTTTGAGACTCGGATAGCTCCAGTGCCGTCCCCATACCGTATTTATTGTTTTCACATACAAACAATATAGGCAGATTCCAAAGTGCGGCAAGATTTAAAGACTCGTGAAACTCCCCCTCCCCAACTGCGCCGTCACCGAATATCACTACTGTAACTCTGTTTTTATTTTGCATCTTATCTGCCATTGCCATACCAACAGCCATGGGTAATCCTCCACCAACAATGGCACTTCCACCGTAAAATCTTGTAGAGGAATCAAAAAGGTGCATAGAACCGCCCCGCCCTTTTGAACACCCCTCCTGTTTCCCAAACATCTCTGCCATAATACTGTTGGCACTTATACCTCTTGCCAAAGCATGACCGTGCTCCCTGTAGGTGGAGAGTATAGTGTCATCTTCATCTAAAGCATCCATAACTCCTGTTGCTACAGCCTCTTCCCCTATATATAGATGCATAAACCCTCGTATATACTCTTTTGTATAAAGCTGGGCAGATTTTTGCTCGAATTTTCTTATAAAAAACATCGTTTTATAAAACTTTTTTGCTTTGTCTATATTCATAATCAATCCTCCAAAGTGGAGATATCACCCTGGGGTAAGCCCATCTCTCTTGCTTTTAAAAGTCTTCTCATAATCTTACCGCTTCTTGTTTTTGGAAGGTTTTGCTCAAATTCTATCTCTTTTGGTGCCACGGCAGCTCCTAGTTTTTTACGGCAGAACCCTATTAGCTCTTTATTTAACTCTTCACTTGGCTCATACCTCTCTTTTATTGTTACAAAAGCTTTTACCAGCTGCCCTATCATCTCATCGGGCTTCCCTATTACCCCTGCTTCCGCTACGGCTGGATGCTCCATCAAAGCACTTTCAACCTCAAAAGGACCAACCATATGACCTGAAGTTTTAATAATATCGTCAGCCCTTCCAACAAACCAAAAATATCCATCTTCATCTTTATATGCAAGATCACCGCTTATATACCAGCCGTCCACAAAACACTTCTCATATTTTTCTTTATCATGTAGATAATCTCTAAACATTGAAGGCCACCCCTGTTTTATAGCAAGATCACCTTCCGTATTTGCCTTTGTAACTTCTCTTACCTTACCCTTATCGTCTCTTTGAACTATTGAAGCCTCAATCCCCGGAAGAGGTTTTCCCATGGAGCCCGGTTTTATATCCATGGATATATAGTTTGCTACCATCATTCCGCCTGTTTCTGTCTGCCACCAGTTATCGTGTATAGGAAGTCCAAGCTTCTCTTTTCCCCAAACTACAGCTTCCGGATTTAAAGGCTCACCCACACTTTGTACTAGCCTTAAACTTGAAAGGTTATACCCTTCTAAAGTACTGTCGTCTATTCTCATTAGTCTTCTAATAGCAGTAGGTGCCGTGTACCATACCGTTATCTTTTCATCTTGTAAAATCTTATACCAAACAGCCGCATCATACTCCCCTTCATATATAATATTTGTCACACCGTGTATCCAAGGGGTGATAATACCGTATGAGGTTCCCGTAACCCAGCCGGGGTCTGCCGTACACCAGTATATATCATCTTTTTGAAGGTCCAAAACATACCTGCCGCTTACATAGTGGGTATATACGGCTTTATGAACATGTACCACACCCTTTGGCATCCCTGTAGTACCGCTTGTAAAGTGTAAAAGGGACATATCTTCAGGATCCGTATAGGGTATATCAAAACTATCATCTGCTTTATCCATCAATGTTGAAAATGACAATACATTTTCCGACTCATCCTTATCGCTGTCTAAAAGGAGAATATACTTTAAACTTTTCAGTTGATCTATAATAGGAACTATTTTCTTTTTATATAGTTTTTTGGTAGTGATCAGTAAAGAGGCATCGCCTCTACTCATCCTTTGAAGTATGGGCTGCGGACCGAACTGTGAAAATAAAGGGCATACTACATTTTGATTTTTTAAAGCTCCCAATACACTTATATAAAGTTCTGGAATTCTTGATGAGAGGGTAAATATTCTATCAGCTTTTTGTAACCCCAAGGAGTTAAAAACATTTGCTGCTTTCGATGTTTGATCTTGAAGGTGCTTGTAGGTGTAAACTTTACGATTTAGTTCCTTATTTATAAAAACAAGTGCGGGTTTGTTCGCCAAAGAGCTTTGTGCATGGCGGTCTATAGCTTCATATGCTATATTTAAGCCTATATTTTTAGGTGTTTCAAACTTGTAAGATATATCATCCCACTTGAAGTTTTTATATTCATTTTCATAATCAACCAGATTTGGCTTAACTGAAAAACTGTTTTGCTCTTTTTTTATACGGTCTCTTTTCATACCAACATTCCTATGTAATATTTTTTATAATTTGTTAGATCATATCCTGACCACGTATTACAGATAAATAACAATGAGCTTTTAAAAATTATATTCCATATGATATAAAAGGAATATTAAAAGGTGTTGTATAATATAATATAAAAATAGATATATCAACAAAAGGATCTATCATAGAGTTTAAAAAATGGCGTTTTATCTATACCGGTATAAATGATGCTGCATACAATATGGCAGCAGATGAATTGTTGATAAATAGTTTCAAAGCAAATGATCTGCCCATATTCAGACTATACGGCTGGCACCCTTCACTTACACTTGGAAAATTCTCTAAAATAGATCAAATAATTGATATAGAAAAACTCAATGAAAAAAATATAAAAATTGCAAGACGTATTACAGGAGGCGGTATCTTGGTACACGGTGGAGATATATCATACAGCATTGTTATGCCAAAAAACATCATAAATACAAAAGGTGTCAAAGAAACATATAGATATCTTTGCACTTTTCTTTTGCAGCTATATAAAAAACTCTGCTTAAAAAGCAGATTTGCCGCCTCTTTAGATATAAAAGATAAAAAAAGCGGGTTTTGTTTATCGGGCACAGAATCCTATGATATAATAATAAACGGTAAGAAAATAGGCGGCAATGCACAGCGTCATACCACTAAAGTTTTGTTACAGCACGGGACTATCCCTTTTAATCTTCATAGAGAACTTTTTAAAAATGTTTTATTGGAAGATGAGCCCTTTAAAAACACTACCGATCTAAAAGAGCTTAACGCTTTAGATTCATATGAAAACCTAAAGGAGCTTATAAAAGAATCTTTCAGTGATACTTTTGGTGTAAGATTTATAGATAGTAAACTAAGCAGTGATGAAGAAAAAGATCTAAAAGAACTTATAAATAATAAATATAGCAGTAAGAGTTGGAACCTAAATGGAAAATATGATAACTAGAAAACCAAAATGGCTTCAAAAGAAAATAAATCCAAAACAAAATAAAGAACTTCTTGAGCTATTTAAAAAACAAAATATAAATACCGTCTGCCAAGAAGCTATGTGCCCTAATATCTCAGAGTGTTTTACCAACAAACAGGCAACTTTTTTAATAATGGGAAACAACTGTACCAGACAATGCACCTTTTGTGCGGTAACAAAAAACAACCCCTCCCCTTTAGATAAAAATGAACCACATAATATATCAAAAACTGTAAAGCTTTTAGGACTAAAACATGTTGTTATTACAAGCCCAACTAGAGATGACTTAATTGACGGCGGTGCTGAACACTTTTATCAAACAGTAAATAGTATAAAAAAGTTAAACCCAGATACAATAGTAGAGATATTAATACCGGATATGAAAGGTGATATAAAAGCTCTTGAAAAAATAGCATCATCTAAAGCTTCTATAATCGCTCACAATATTGAAACTGTCCCCAGACTTTACCGTATAAGAAAAGGTGCCAACTACCAACGCTCTTTAAAAGTGATAGAACAGTTAAAAAAACTTAACTCATCCAAGTTATTAAAAAGTGGTCTTATGCTTGGACTTGGTGAAAAAGAGGGTGAGGTTATAGATGTTATGGAAGAGCTTTTTAATAGTGGATGTAAGCTTTTAAGTATAGGTCAATACCTAGCACCCACATTAAGCCATGAGAAAGTTGTAGAGTTTGTAAAGCCTGAAAAGTTTGAGTATTTTAAAGAGCAAGCTTATAAACTTGGATTTGATCATATAGAAAGCTCCCCTTATACAAGAAGCAGTTATATGGCACATGAGTATTTAAAGAGCTAAGAAAGGATAAAAGATGAAACATTATGAAGCTATAGTTATAGGAGCTGGACCTGCAGGATATGAAGCTGCCCTTAATATTGCCAATAAGGGTCTAAAAACACTCCTTATAGAAAAAACAAAAGAGAATATCGGGGGCACTTGCCTAAATGAGGGGTGTATCCCCGCAAAACAGTACCTTGAGGCCTCATCTCATATATCCAACTTATCATTTTTAAAAGAGCTAGGAGTAGAGCTTGAACTAAAAGATTTTGATATAAAACAACTGCAGCAAAAAACAAAAGAGTTAAAAGATGAGATACGTTCAGGGGTACTATGGCTTCTAGAGCAGGCAAAAGTTGATATACTATACGGCAGCGGAAAATTTATAGATGAAAAAACTATTGAGGTAAATGGGGAAACAATAAGCTTTGACAAGGTCTTAATTGCAACAGGTTCAAAGACAAAAGAGCTGGAGCATATCCCTTTTGACGGGGATAAAATTATATCAAGCAAAGATATCTTTACCCTTGAGGAGCTGCCAAAATCTATAACTATACTAGGATCAGGAGCCATAGGGTGTGAAGCTGCATCTTTTTTTAAGGGCTGCGGTTCAGATGTAACACTTATATCTAAAGGGGATAGAATTCTTTCCAAAGAGGATGAGGATATATCCAAAGCACTTCAAAGATCATTTAAAAGAAAAGGGATAAATATACTACTAAACACAAATATAAAAAGTATAAAAAAGAATCCAAATAATATAGAGATCACCTTGGACGGGCAAGCAGATAGACAAATCATCTGTGATAAGCTTCTGATTTGTACGGGAAGAGTACCAAACTGTAACCATCTAAATATTGAAAAAGCAAATATAGAAAAAGATACAAAAGGTTATATAAAAGTAAACAGCTCCTTTGAAACTTCAAAGTCGCATATCTATGCTGTTGGAGACTGTATAGACACCCCTGCTTTTGCACACACTGCTGGTATGGAGGCAAAAATAGCAGCCATAAATATCTCAAAAGATCAAACACTTACAAACACACACCTTACCCCCTCCACAATCTTTACACAGCCAAATATAGCAAGTTGCGGTATAAAGCAAAAAGATCTTAAAGAGGATGAAGATATTCAGATAAAAAAAGCCTACTTCAAAGCAAACTCAAAAGCAAAGATAATGGGTGATGATCTTGGATTTGTAAAAATATTCGTGGATAAAGATGACAAAATCTTGTCAGCTTCCATGATAGGTATAGGTGTCACAGAGATGATAGATCAGTTTGTTTTAGCTATAGAAAAAAACATAACATATAAAGAGTTTAAAAATATCATAAGAGCCCACCCTACACTTTCAGAGATTATTAGCTACTTATGATATCTAATTGAAGTTATCTTTTTAATATAAACTTCCATAAGAGTTTATATCTTTTTGGATTCTTTCATCTATAAGTGATGGCTCTAAGACTTTTAAGTGAGGGATCCAATATTTTATAAGAGGTATGATCTCCATCTCATGGGTTATCTTTAGAGATACCTCCATACTACCATCTTCATGTAAAGACTCTATGGTTTGAGATTTTGAGATAGGTTTTCTTTTAAAATATTTTGCAACCTCATGACCTATATATATCTTCACCTCATAAGGCTCGTTTTTTTGTTCAAATCATATGGATATAGAGTTTTCTAGTAGTTCATCTAGTTTTTTTGATGTTTCAAAATGTTCATCTAGTAGTTTGATATTTGATATATTTTTTAGATAATACTTTTTTAATATATCGTTACGACTATCAAGTGCTATTAAGTACCAGTACCCTTCAAAGTTTGCTATTTTAAGTGGTTTAATATCTATTTGTGTTGTTTTATCCATTGAGTAGTTACATTGAATGGTAGTTTTATTTTTTATGGCTGATTCTAGTTGCTGTATCTGTTGAAGTTTATCACTTATATCTTCTAGGTCAAGTTTGGCATAGATGGGATTGTACTCTTCATTTTTAATTTTTCCTAAAAGTTTTTTAGCTTTTGTAGAAAACTTACCACCTACATTTTCACTCATCTTTTCAATGATATCTAACACTACTGTATCTTCAATATTGTTTGACTTCTCTATTTTGTATCCATCTTGCATTTTCCATTTTTTATTCTCTTGCACAATAGGAAATGAGATAAGTCTTTCATTAAAGTCTCTTTGTATTGTTCTCGTAGATACATTGAACTCTTCTGCTAACTCTTTAACTCCTAAGGCTTCTCCATCGTTTAGTTTTTTAAGTATGATTGTAAGTCGTGTAAGTATTTTATCGTAGTCTTGTTTGTATGCCATTTTGAGCCTTTTTTGTGATAGTGTATTTTATGTTATGGTTTATTAATACTACATAAAGAGCTTCTTTATGTAGTATCTTGCAATATACTTTTTATCCCCTCTAATCCACCCAAAGGTACACTCAATCCCCTTTTTGTATCCACTTCAAACTCCCTTGGATTTATCCTAATAAGTGTAGCATCATAGTGTTTTACAATCTGTTCACCCTCAAATCTTACTGTTGGTATCTGAGTACCTGCTCCTATCTCTATAATTACTATTTTTTTTAGTCTATTTTGTTTACGCCACTTCATATATCCTTGCTCTTGGCGATTGGCTCTTTTACTATTGAATCCCCAATCTCCAAACATCAATATATTTGGTCGTGCAACTGCACCACATTTTGGACAAAGTGGTATATCTATAGCTTCAAACTTATCCATATCTATTTTTATATATTGCTCATTTATCCATAAATCTTTGCTACAGCCATTAGAACATTGTAGATGATGGATAGATCCGTGTACCTCATATATATTATTTTCATCAAATCCAGCTTTTTGAAACTGACCATCTACATTTGAAGTAAAGATAAAGTAGTTGTCATTTTTTTCTTTTGCTAGATTCAAAAGCATCTTAAAACCATCGTGGGGTATAGTATCTTTGTATAAATTAAGTCTATGTCCATAAAATGCCCATGCCAAAGTAGGATTGTCATCAAACCACTTAGGATTTGCCATCTCATGGAACTTTAGTCCAAGTTTTGCTATAGGTGGATATGCTTTCCAAAATCCCTCATTACCTCTAAAGTCAGGTAGTCCACTATCTACACCCATACCTGCACCTGCTGTTATTAAAACTGCATCAGAGTCTTTTATCAGTTGTTGAAGCTCTTTTATATGCATAGATTGTCCTTTGTTTTTATACCATTTTAAAACATAACTAAATACTAATTATGCTATAATAACTTATGGCAAAAAGAATAAAAATAAACAATCATTATACATTAAAAGAGTGGCAAGAATTAATCCCTAAAAATCAAAATC
>JAYEMD010000024.1:0-6255 GCA_034717895.1 Campylobacterota bacterium
AGCTTGTAATATTTTTATTAGTATTCGCTGCATTAGTTTGTGCGTTCATTGACGCAATGTTAGTATTAATTCTCATAATTTATCCTTTTAAAATATTATGACACATTGTGACTCTGTCACGACGGAAGTACATTCTTGTTAGACTAAGCTACCAAGCATAGGGAATTTCACCCTTCGGTATCAATCGACACCTATAGATTTTTATCAACATATTCAATTCTTTTTTTTAGTTTAAGTATAAACTAAAGTTAAGCATTGTTGAAAAACATATGAAATTATTACATACCATTTCTTAAAACTAGATTAATTATATATTTTAAAGGAAATTTGTGGAAACTTTGAGCTAATATTAATTTTATAAATACCTTTTGTGCATTTGTATTCTATTACACTTTTTAACATAAAATCTTCTTCTTCATTACCTTTACTAAAAGTGTCATCTTCTAATATATATTTTATTACTAGACCTTTTAAACTTGCTTTTGCTCCATGTTCTAAGGACTTAAAGGTAAGCCCGTCAAGTTTTGACTCTTCATCCAAACTTACATAATTGATATTATATCCACATAAGGACAATCCATTTTCAAAAATATCTTTTTCTTTTATGGGTATCAAATGATCATTTATCGTGTGTATAAATATATAATATTTATTTCTTATATTTTTTTATATCAAAAAACATTAGCTTTACTCGACAAACTTTTATGTAATGTTTTCATATATTATGATCCGCCATATTGACCAAAGCCATGAAGTACAACAATAGGTACAGTATCTTTATTTAGATTATTTCCATCAGAAGTATAAAAGCTTAAAGGAAATCTTTTTTTATCAACCTCCAAAGGGTGAGGCAACTCAAATGTAAATTCTTTTATACACTTTCATCGGTTTTAATAATATATATGATCCCGTCAACATCTTTTCCATACTCTTTTCTTATTACTGCATCTTTCTTGAAAAATATCTGAAAGTTATTCTCTTCACATAATCTATCTATATATTTCGAAGAGTGAGAAAAACGACCTGTTTTATTTAATATATAGTTCTCATCTGTTTGATGAAGCTCAATACTAAAAGAAAAGAATCCATTTGTATTTAAAATTTTTTTAATATTAAAAAGTATGTTGTCAAGTTTTCCTATATACACAAAAACATCTGAAGCATTTACAATGTCATACTTGCTTTGTGTATTTTCTAGATAATCATCAATATCAACATTAAGAAGGTGAGAATATATTCCTCTCTCTTGCGCTTTAATAAGCATTTTCGAGGAGAGGTCTATCCCATCTAGTTTATCGCTATATTCACTAATTTCACTTCCAAATAATCCCGTTCCGCATCCCAAGTCTAAAATACTGTAAGAATTATCTTTGTTTAAATACTTTTTTAATTCTTTAGCAATTATTGAAGGTACATTATATTTAAGGCTGTTGACCAAGTACTGATCAAATCTTTCAGCGTAACTGTCAAACTCTTTTACTATATAATTTTTATCAGACTTGTCAACAGTTTCACCTGTTGAATATTTTAATATATAATTAAATCTTTCTATTTTCTCACGGTTTAAATCTGTATTAACTTTTAATCGGTCTAAATATATTTTTATGAAATAAATCTGTTTATCTGTGAATTTTGATTGTACTAAAATATTTATCACAGCTTCATAGTGTTCACCTGTTAACTCCCCTAATAATTCAGTGTAATATAAATAATAATAACACAGCAAACCAACATCCGCATAATTTAATTTAAATAATGCAGACATAAGATATGCTGTCATTTTTACAATACTGTCTTTATATAATTTATCTGTAAATAAACTTTGATTTTTATATAAAAATTTATATGTATCACATATTCTTAATAATAGTTTTTCATCAATATTGCTAGTTTTTTTAAACTCTTCTATCAAAATATAGTTACTCTTACACTCCTGCAAAGTTATAGGATTATTATTAAAAAAAGGTAACAACTTGTCGTGATCAACACTATAAAGATCATTTATCATATTTTGATATTTACTATTTGTATCATTAACCACTTTTATGCAATCATTTAAAAAGAACATTGAGTAATAAAATCTACTTAACTCTAACAAAACTTTATTGTCATCAGACTCTAAACAAATATCTATAAACTTATTAGCAGCTAGCTTATAGTAGTCTAATACAAACATTGACAAAATAAACTTTTCTATATCTTTTTCAATTATCAATAGAGCATTTATATTATAATCTTTTTCATACTGAAAGATTTTATGTCCAATATTTATTCCAACTATAACGAACTTTTCACTATTATCTTTCTCTTCACTATTGAACCTAAATAACTCATTATAAGTATAGATTGGTTTTGAGTTTTTTATATCTTTTATATTTTCAAAATATATTGTTTCCCCATTTTGTGTATATGAATCCAAAAATAGTTCATATATACTTGGTTGATTATAACTACTTACTTTTTCATATACTTTTAGGTGATGTTTTTTTAAATACTCTATATTTTTTAAATATAATTCATTGTATTCTTCTTGAGTTTTATGATTCATATCTTATTTTCTCCTTATAGTCATTTTTAACCTCATCCAAAAAGGAACTAACTATTTTAAATCCATTATTTACAAATGACATTGCCTCTTCACTATTATTATGTGCCATAGAATGTGCATAAATTGTTGAATACATTGAAGCCATAGTTCCACTTAAAAGTGTAAATGTTAAACTAGCTTCATTTTTATTAAGTGTTCTAATAAGAAGATCGTATGATCTATTTAGTGTATTAAAAAGATCAGAATAATTTGACACCGGCTTTGATATAATATCTTGGATATTTTCAATAGTTTTAAAAAGTACCTTCTCTTGTATCTTTAAATTTTCAAGTAAATTATTATCAAATTTTTTTATCGATTCTTTATTTTTAATGAACTTTTTTTCAATTTGTTCCAAAAGATCCATCTTTGATGTTTTTTTGATATTTATCTCAGAAGATCTAAGTGGAATAGCACCCTTAATGTAAGAACCGTCACTACAATTGTAGTAGTTCACTTCATTTTTATTGTTAATATTCGTAATGATCAAATTTTCAATAGATGTTCTTCCCCAGTCAAATGTCACATCTGAAATAAGTTTTCCATTAGAAAAATTAGATTCCACTTCTCCGCTTATATTTTGATAACTATTACCAAGCGTTGTACCTTTTTCAAAATATACTGAGCTTTTTGAGTGGTGTGATTCTTTATCTTTATACCCAAGGTCTACCCCGAACATATATATATTATCAAATCCAAGATCTGAAGCTATTGACAATGCTCCGTTTGCTACTGTCGGATTAGGATGTTCTATAGTAGGTATATCATCTGTCAGAATAGCTGCTCCTGCATCATTTGCTCTAAAGCAGATAAGATGTTCATCGAATAGCTCAAATACTTTAGGATACATTGCATTGATACTAATAAGCTTTATATCTTTTAGATACTCTTTATCAAAGCTTCTTACCAAATAATCATAAGTAGTAAATGTTCTTTCTATCTCTATGTGATAATCAGGCTTTATCCCATGACTTTTTAATACACTTATTCCCGTACCAGCTGAAAATATAACCACATCATCTTTATATTTTTTAATATATTCTATATCATTATCCACAGAAGGACCGGAGGCAACTACAAATGCAACTGCCCCTTTTGTCAGTTTCTTTCTTTGGTTATATATAGGGATATGCTTTTTAATATTTTCTACCGTATGGGCAAGGCTTAACATCTCATCATCATAAAAACCCCATCCGTTAAATATTTGTTCTTGTTTATCTTTAAAACTGTGTGAAATTTCTCTAAAAAACGGTGTTATATAGTGTACATAAGAGTATATATTATACCCGTAAAACGGTCTGTAATAATACGTATGGTTTATGGCACTATATCCCAAAGGTTCAGCTTTTTTACCAACTTTAAAATCTATAGTATATCCGGGTTGATTGAATTTCTCAAGAATAACACTCCAATCAACTAAATGCATACTTATTTTTAACATACTAAAATCTTCATCAAATATGATAAGTCTTTTTATATCGCAAAGTGAAGATAATATATCTATATGTTGTCCTGTACCTACACCGTACATCATAACAAAAGGGTATGAATCCAGATTTGATATATAACCGGGGAAAGTTTGATATTCACTGTTGAAATATGGTGATATACTTTCAATTTGTTTAATATATCTTACACTCATCCAATCCATCTTTTTATTTACATTTTTTCTAGGTGGTGGTTTTACATATGATAACGGAGTTTTTAAAAACGTATTTACCTGCGTCAATATATGCTTGAAACTATCTTTTGGATATATCAACTGTCCATTTACTTTCAAATTTGTATTTTGACCCTCTACGATAAGCTCTATATGAGATATATCTGCTTCAATTATTTTATCATATAATTGTGTAAAATTATTTTTTAAATACTTAATATTTTTTTCGTAAATCTTTTCAAAATCCATCTTAACCCTTTAATTATGTTTTATTTTCATGCGGCATATCATCATGCAAAGGTTTTTTTCCTAGAAAACTACAGAGCTTATTATATGCATCTTTCTCTTCAATATTTAATATCAAGAAATTTTCACTATCTTTGAAATACTCTTTTGCTTCTTTTATATGTTTGTTATAATAATATTTACAATAATCTTCATCAAATGCATCATCGTCATCAAAGATCACATGCTTATCTCCATGCCAAACTAACTTAGTGTTAATATACGGCATATTTGGATATCTGTATTTGAGTTTTTTAATATCTTTTAACAATATCTCATTTTTTATTTGTTCGCCATCCATAATAAATCTTTTATTTGTAAAATTGACTAAACTGCTATACCATACATCAGTATTATCCCTTACTGTTAATATAAATTTAGATTTTGGATACCTTTTATGTATGACTTTATAAATATTTCTAAAGCTAAAAGGTACATCCTGAAAAGCATCCGCACTTTTCATATATTCATATAAATATTTATATTCACCATTTAATGTAGGATAATTTATAAGTTCTGCATCCTCTTGTATCCCTAATGAGTATCCAAAGTCTTTCAATATAATTTTTAAAGAAGTAGTACCTGTTTTATTTAAGCCAATTACAAAAACTTTTTCATCATCGGGATCATATTTAATTATCTTATTCTGAAAATATTTAATATAATTGTATATATGTCTTATTAATCCATAACGTTCAATTAACTTATAGATCATATTCATCTGTTGCCTTTTGTAATGATACTATATATCCAGCCTGAATACCTTACTATTGCAGACAACCATAAAAATGGTACCGCAATATAGGGCTTACCTACAGTAAATGATTTAAGTGGATAGTCTATTATATATCTATTAAAAACATGAAAAATACTTCTTAACTTTCTTTTTAATGTCCAGTTCTTTTTATTAAAGTTATAGAAAGTATGGTCCCCCTTTCCATAATTGAAATATTTTTTCAAAAAACCTTTTAAGTCAAGTTTTTGATATTGATATGCCACGGTATGCCCAAGTCCCAATGAAAGATTATTCTGTTCAAATAATTGTGCTCTTCTAGTATCTATTGAATATCCATTCCATCCATCAAGATCATTTATAATCTCTTTATAAGGGAGGGTTTTAAAAATTGCGGGACCACCTATTATATCCTTTTTACCTTTTTCATATTGGTGTATTTTATAAAATTGATTAATCCCTTTTTCAAAAAAAGTATTGGTAAAATAGCACTCCAATGTTCCTGACATCCCAAAGTAGTCACTATCCTTATATTCTTTTATAAAGTTTTTTAAAAAGTCTTTTGGATAAAAGTGATCAACTTCAGCAAAGATAACAGTTGAGTATTCTATTTTAGATAGAGCAACTTTTAGTTGGTTCCATTTACCCTGTTTGGCAACAAAGACATCATTTGTATATCGTTTGGCTTCATTAACTGTATTATCAGATGAACCTCCATCAACAACTATTATCTGATCTGGATTTTGTTCTTTAATACTTTTTAATGATTTTCCAATTTCCTTTCCACTATTTAAAACCGAAAAAACAATGCTTATACCCTCTTTACAATTCATAATCATTTAACCTTTTGTTTTTTTGCTATAACATAAGGGAACATCTAAAAACCACTTCTAAAGTAGCTTAAATCATTTCCAACTGATTTTTAAAAATTTTATCTGATTTTCAATAACAATTTTATTAAAAATCTTGCTAAATATTACAAATTATTCT
>JAYEMD010000025.1:0-25321 GCA_034717895.1 Campylobacterota bacterium
TATTTGCCAAGAATTCACCACGTGCTTTTGTTGCTGATTGTGCGATTTGTGTTTGCAGTTCTAGCTCTCTTTGTACTTTTTTTATCTGAGTAATATCTGAAATTATTCCCAAAATACAATCTTTATCATTAAAGACCAAAGGGATTATTGATAGTAAAGCATCAATAGTCTCACCGTTAGGAAGCTTGTATAGAGTTTCATAATTAGTTAAATACCCATCTTCATCCATGGCATTTTTTATTGTTTCCCTTTGGTTTTCACAAGAATAAATTATACTTACATTTGAACCTATAAGTTTATTTTTTGGGATGTTATATTGCTTTTGAGAATATTCATTTGCAAAAACAATGGTACTTGTATCTTTTTGTGTAATTAAAATAGGAACAGGAAGCAGTGTTAGGATCTCACTTAATTTTTCTTTTTGCTTTTGTAATATCTTTTCTGTTTCAATTCTTTTTTGAATCTCTTTATGAAGTTTATTATTCCACCATAAGATAATCCCAATTATAATAAGTACAGATATAAATAACTCATAAAATAACATATAATCAAACTCGGATACCTTCTTACCTGTGATCCAACCCCTATAGATTTGGTTTCTATCCTCTACGGTGATTGCATCTATAGCTTTATTTAGTATATCTCTTAGCATTTTATAATCATCTCTTATCATAAGCTGCAGTTTAAAATCAACGTCGGTAATACCGCCTATTTTAACACTATTTGATTGTTCCGTATTTAAAATAACCTGTTGTAAAGCAGGCAAGATATCAACAGCCGCAAATACTTTTCCTTCACCCACAAGCTTAACAGCTTCTTTAGTATTTAACACCTGTACAAACACAATACCCGGATATTTTTTCTTCAAAAGTGTATATGCACTGTAGTTTTTTCCTACAGCTACCCTCTTACCTTCTAAAATTGATGTTTTTTGGATAAAACCTGTATCTTTCTTTACGGCAACTGCTATTGGAAACCTCTCATAACTTTTTGTAAAAATAGAGTAAGCCTCTTTAGGTTTTGTCTTTGTAGTGACCATATTAAGGTCATATTTTTTATTTTTTATTTTTTTAAGAACTTCTGAAAAATTATCGGCTTTATCTATCTTTATATCCATCCCTATCTTATTTGATATAAGTTTTAAGTACTCTACACCTATACCGACTATTTGCCCCTCATTGTCTTCAAAATTAAAAGGGATCCAAGTAGTAGTGGTTATTGCATGAAAGGTGTTGTTTTTTATATATTCTTTTTCATGATCCGTTAGTTCTTTAAGCTCTGATACGGAACTATTATTACCGCTGGCAAAAGTTACACAAACAACAATATGAACAAAAAGAGATAACAATACTTTTTTCATTTAAACCCTTTTATCTATAAATTCTATCAATCGATATATTGATCTCTTATTTTTAAGAATTGATCAAGGTTATCTAAGAACAGATCCATAAGTACAGGATCAAACTGCTGACCTTTTTCCACATTGAAAAGTTTTAATATTTTTTCAAGATCCCATGCCTTTTTATAACACCTGTCACTTCCAAGAGCATCAAAAACATCACATATAGCTGTTATTCTTCCATAAATATGTATATCTTCACCGGATTTGCCCTTTGGATAACCTTTGCCGTCCCATCTTTCATGGTGTTCTAAAGCAATATGTGCCGAAGCTTTTAAAATAGGTCTAGTTGAACCTTTTAACATATCGTAACCGATTTTGGCATGATCTTTCATAATCTCAAATTCATCTTTATCTAAACGTCCCGGTTTATTCAAAATAGCATCAGGAATTCCCACCTTACCAATATCGTGCATAGGACTGGCAAGCTTAATAAGTTCTGCTTCTTTATCATCAAGACCTGCGAGTTTTGCAAGTAAGTATGAGTATTCTGCTACACGTTTTACATGATTGCCGGTCTCTTTACTTCTGGTTTCTCCAATTGCACCCATAGTAAACACAACCTCTTTTTGTGTATCTTCTATCTCTTGGTTAAGTTCTACTATCTCTGTAATATTATGCATCAATTGAAGATGTTCTATAATATTTCCATCCGAATCCTCAATTGGATAAACTATAGTATCCATATAAAATGCTTTGCCACATTTTGCAATATTTTTAAATATTATAGATACATATTCTTTATTTTCTAATTGTTCCAGCAGCTTTATACAGTCACCGTTTTCTATATGAGTTTGGTCTCTTAATTCTGAACAATTCAACCCAATCAATTCTTCTTTTTCAAAACCGCTTGCCTGAAGAAACTTATCATTAACATAAGTGATAATATTTTGGGTATCTGTTCTTAAAATAGCATTTGTTTTATCGATACACTCTTCATATTGTTTAGACAAGTTCAATGCACCGTCAAACTGTTTTACGGAGATATTAAGCTGATTCTCAAAATACTCTTTCATCTTATGCTGCTGCGTTATATCGGTTCTAAGCCCGATATACTCGATAACTTCACCTTTTGTATCTAATATTGGACTTACTGATGCTTGCACCCAATAATAACCGCCCTCTTTTTTTCTATTTCTTACTTCACCTGTCCAGGTTTGTTTTAACTCTTTTATAGTAAACCACATAAATTCAAATACGGAAGGATCCATCTGCGGATCTCTTACTATATTTTGAGGTTTTCCAATAAGTTCCTCTTTTGTATATCCCGATATTTCACAAAACTTATCATTTACAAATGTTATTATTCCTCTAGGATCTGTTTTTGATACAATTGTTGTCTCATCTATTGCTTGTTTATATTGTGTTAAAAGAAGATTTGACAACTCATAATCTTTTTTCTTGTTTGCCATATCATATGCTTCATTAACGGTAGAGATAAACTTCTTTGGATTTAAAGGTTTCTCTATAAAGTAATTAACCCTAAGAGTTATGGCTTTTATTAGGTCTTCCCTATTTTCAAGTCCCGTAACCATGATAAATATTTGATCGGGGTTTATATTTTTAATATTTTCTATTAACTCAAAACCATCCATAACAGGCATCATCATATCTGTCATAATAATATCAAAGTTGTCTTTTTTATATATCTCAAGTGCTTCTTGACCGTTTGAAGCGTATTCTACATTTGATATTTTATTCTTTTTGAACAGTATCTTTACAAATTGTATTACACTCTGTTCATCTTCAACATACAAAATATTTATATTATCCATATAACTTTATCCTTTTACAATATCTATTTTATTTAATTCACTTAATAGTTTTTTACACTCTTGATAATTTTTATTACCTAACTCTTTTTGAAAAGAGATAGTGATCTTAACAATATCGATAAGTTTATGCTTTACTGCACCAATTCTTACTAAATTCAAGATCTTAACTATTGCTTTATTGTCCTCTTTTTCTAAAAGTTCTTCAATATTAGATAATCCCTCTTTATAATTATTTTCATATATATTTAGTTTATTATCTTTTTTAGTTTCCCTTTTTCTTCTATATTCGGCACTTAAAAAATAGTTTAAAAGATTTTTAATATCCTGAATTATTAAATGAGTAGGGTTGGATTTTGAGAAATAGTCTAAAATACCAGATTCAAAGATATGATTTCTTCTTTGAATATCCGTATCCGCACTTAAAATAATAACTTTAGCCTTAAACTCATCAGGCATAATATCTAAAAACTGATCACCCTCTCCGTCAGGAAGTATAAGATCAAGTAAAATAAAATCAAACTCTTCACTTTCTACAAGTTTCTTTGTTTGTTCCAAGCTGTATGACTGTACGACCTCATGACCAACATCTCTTGACGCATCTGTTATTTTTTGATTAAATGTTTTACTGTCATCTACCATCAATAGCTTATATGTAGTATCACTGCAATTTATACTGTTGTATGATGAAGTAGTATTATTCATATTATTCCTAATTTAAATTATTATCTCAAAAACTGCACAATTATCTTCATTGTAAGCTTTAATACTACCATTATGCAACTCAACTATCTCTTTGGCGATATTCAATCCAACGCCCATGCCTGAATCAACTTTAGAACTTTTAAAAGGCTCAAATATATCAGGAAGTATATTTTGAGGAATACCGTTCCCTGCATTGTCTTTAAACCTAATCATAAGTTTCCTATCATTGTATCTAATAGTTATATCTAATTTTCTCTCCTCAAACTCTTTTTTTGACTTGGCAAACTCATCACAGGCATTATTTAATATAATAATCCATACCTGCTCGAGCTTTTGTTTTATAACATCTCTTTCATAAACTTCAAAATTTTCATTTATATCTAAAGAGAAAAGGGTATCATTTATATATACGGGGGTTAGATGTTTAAATCTGTTGTAGACCATTCTTGAAGCAGTAATAAGTGTGGCATAAACATTTTCGGTTTTCTTCTCATTGCTGCCTCTTGTATTGTCGATAATACCCCTTAATCTTTGTAAACCATCTTCTAAAATATTTACTGTTTCCAACATACTCTTTTTAAGATTTTCATTATCTTGAATATCTTCAATATCATATTTTAAAAGTTCAAGATTACTTTTCATATATGTTACAGGGGTATTAAGTTCATGTGTAATCCCTGCCGCCATTCTTCCGATTGAAGCTAATTTTATATCTTCAACCCTTTTCTCAAGCTTTTCATTTACTTTTGCTTCAAGATCACTGTTGATCTCTTTTAGTGCATTGTGATTTTTTAAAAACCGAATATATAGTTGAAGAAGTGAATTTACCCTTATTCTAAGTTCTGTTTTATCAAAAGGCTTTGATATGAAGTCGCTTATACCGGACTGAAGAGCTTTTACTTTTTCATCTTTATTATCCAGGGCACTAACCATAATGATCGGTATATACTTGGTGATCTCATTATTTCTCAAAAGTCTGATAGACTCAAAACCGTTCATTACAGGCATCATTGCATCCATAAGAATTAAATGGGGATGTTCTTGAACTGCTTTGTCGTAACCCTCCTGACCATTTTGTGCCTCTATAAACTCATAGTCACCACCTTTTTTCAAGGTAAGTTTCATAACAAGTCTATTATCTTTTAGATCATCGACTATAAGTATTTTTGGTTTTATATTTTTATACATATTCACATCTTATTTTAATATTATTTTAGTTGTCAAACTATTTTATTAAAGCATCCACCATATTTTTAAGTTCATTATATTTAGAAGCATATTCAATAGTATTTTGTTCTCTGGCATTTAGCTCAATCTCTCTTGCCAATTCCGAGATATCTGCCAACGTTAAGTTGGCAGAACTCCCTTTTAAAAAGTGTGCTGATTTATATATTCCATCCATATCATTAGAGTCTATTGCTTCTTTCAGTGCAGCTAAAGACTCGTTTGCACCTTCTAAGAAAACTTCCATGAGCATCTCTATATCCTCAAGATCAAAATCCAAACTCTCTGCAATCTTCTGTAAATCTATAGTGTATTCCATATTATTTTCCTTTATTCATGATAAAACTATTTATTATATTTAATTTCTATTAAACTTTTCATAAAACCAGTAAAACGAGCACATAAGTCCGGGAGTTTTTCCTTTAGTAGTATCATATATAAATTTTTTAGAATCATTAACTGATAAATATTCAAGTTCTATATGTTCATCATTTATACCGCCGCCGTTATGTATCTTCATACTATCATCAACAACAGCAAAAAAAAGATGCTGTTTTCCGCCGCTTATCCCCACATTTGTAAAAAACAAATTAATAAACTCTATATCCTCTGTTTTTACCTCATACCCACACTCTTCATCAATCTCCTCTTTTGCTATTTCCACTAAAGATTTATCTTTATCAACAATTCCGGCACACAGCTCATAAGTAAACTCATACTCCTTGTGATTCATATAAACAGGGGGTCTAAACTGTTTTACCAGTATAAAGCTGTCTTTTTGTTTATGATAAAGAAGGACAGAAACACTGTCGTGTGATTTTACCGCTTCCCAAGTTTTCTTCGTGCCGTTTTGTTTATAGTTTATCCTTACGGGTTTAACGAACTTGGGATCTTCAAGCTTTGTCAAACTAAAGTTTTCAATATTTATATCTACCATTTACACTCCATTAATAATAGTTTCATTATAATACCGAAAAAATTTAATAGCTAATTAAAAGGGCTCGTTTGACACTAGAGGAAAAACTGCAAAACCTTCCGGAATCTCCTGGAGTTTATCAATATTTTGACAAGAACGGAAAACTTCTTTATATAGGTAAAGCAAAGGTATTAAAAAACAGAGTAAAAAGCTACTTTAGATTTACCCCTATGTTAAAGCCCTCACCAACTTTAGGACCTAGAATATATAAAATGATAAGTGAAGTTTTTGATCTGCACTATTTAGTAGTAGATACGGAAAACGATGCACTTATTTTAGAAAACTCTCTTATAAAACAACTAAAACCGAAATACAACATACTTTTAAGAGACGATAAAACCTATCCCTATATCTATATAGATACGGCAGAAGATTTTCCCCGTCTTGAGATAACAAGAAAAGTACTAAAATCAAAAAGCATCAAATATTTCGGACCATTCAGCACGGGGGCAAAAGATCTGTTGGATTCAATATATGAGATAGTTCCGCTGGTTCAAAAAAAGTCTTGTATCAAAGGGCATGAAGCCTGTATGTTCTACCAGATAAAAAAATGCTTGGCACCCTGTGAAGGTAAAATAACAAAAAAAGAGTATTCAAAGCTGACAGATGAAGCTCTTGAGCTTATAAACAACAAATCAAAGATCATAGAGATACTTCAAAAGAAGATGGAACAATACAGCGAACAATTTAGGTTTGAAGATGCTATGAAAATAAGAGACAGGATACAAACCATATCAAAATCACAGCTAAAATCAACTTCGGATCTTGCAAAAGATGAGGATATAGATCTATTTGCCGTTGAACTGAATGAAAACAGAGGTGTTGTTGTAAAGATGTTTATACGTGGAGGTAAACTTATATCATCTACCCATAACTATCTAAACACCACAGAGATAACACAGCACAGCGATATATATAAAACAGCTATGGTCAATTATTACAACAGTGAACTTCCAAGTATCCCTGAAACTATTATAATAAGCGATCATATTGAAAATATTGAGGAGATAGAGGAGTTCATAAAACACAAATTCAATAAAAACATAAGTGTAAGCTACCCAAAGATAGGATTAAAAAAACAGCTTGTAAAAGTTGCTAAAAACAATTGTAACGAACTATTAAAGATTAACAACTCAAACAAAGACCAAATAGTTTACAAACAACTAAAAGAGCTCTTTGGACTATATCAGCTACCTAAAAGATTTGAATGTTTTGACAACTCGCAGATGATGGGGCAGGCAAAAGTGGGTGCTATGATAGTGTGGGACGAAGATAAGTTCTATAAAGAGGACTATAGACTGTACAACCTTAAAGCCATGGATGAATACGGACAGATGAAAGAGATGCTCACAAGAAGAGTAAACAGCTTTGATAAAAACCCACCCCCTGATCTTTGGATAATAGACGGCGGTGCTACTTTACTAAAACTTGCATATGATATTGCCAACAGCTCAGGCGCAAATATAGATATAATTGCCATAGCAAAAGAAAAAATTGATTTTAAAGCACACAGAGCAAAAGGGAGTGCAAAAGATATACTTTACACAAAAGATGATGTGTTTAAACTAGAGACATCAGATAAAAGACTGCAGTTTTGTCAAAGGTTAAGAGATGAAGCTCATAGAAGTGCTATAACCTTCCATAAAAAACAAAAAAGAGCCGAAGACAAACAGATCTCACTTTTAAATATAAAAGGTATCGGTGAAGCAAAAGTGAAAAAACTTTTAAATTATTTCGGAACTTTTGAACAGATAAAAGATGCACAGATAGATCAGCTAAACCAAGTAATCAGCACAAAAGACAGTAAGCTTGTACATGATTATTTAAATAATCAAAATCAATAGTTAGGCACATACAATTCACATCTAAAATTTAACCTTAAATAACAATAAAATCAACCTGAAATTTGTTTTAACTTTTTCTAAATTTTTGTTTAAATTTTTTATAACCATAAAATAACTTTATACTCATAAAGCCTTTAGATAAAGGCTTCATAAGAGATAGATCAATTTTATTAAACTAAATAAAAGAAATGTAAATCCAATAAAAATAACCCTCTGCAAGCCCTTTAAACAAGCTTTCTATTACAGTTGTTCAATATGAAAAATAAATTAATGTGAATAACTTTTTAAACTAAATTTCTTTATATGTTTTTACTAAATTTTATAGTATAATAAAACTTAACAAAACGCTAAGGAATTTTATGATTAGATTTATTATTATAACATTTATTTATATTACTAGCATTTACGGGTCAATTTTAGATGAGGCGATAGCTGAACATAAAAACGAAAATATTAAAAATGCGATCACATTATATAAACAATCTGCAAGAGCAGGTAACGATGAAGCAAATTTTAAATTGGGTACTATATATTATAAAGGTGAAGGGGTAAGGAGAAATTTTGATATTGCTATGAAATATTTTCAAAAAGCTGCCGCATACGGTCATATAAAATCAAAATACAATACGGCAGTGATATATTCACAAAAAAGATATTCCAAACATAATTATATAAAAGCATATAATATTTTTTTAGAGCTGGCTTTAGAAGATGATCCTGCATCACAAAATAAAGTAGGATTATTTTTAACATACGGGCTAGGTGTTGACAAAGATTATAAAGAAGCCGTAAAATGGTTTGAAAAATCATATTTCAAAGGAGATAATTTAGAAGCTTCGTGTAATCTTGCCCTTATGTTTGCCTCGGGAAAAGGTGTCTTTCCGAACTTTGGAAGAGCCTATGAGATATCGCAAGAGGGATATAAAAAGAGTATTCCTATATGTGTAAAAGTAAACAAAGAGTTTAACCTTCACAAGTATCAAAAAGACAAAGGGTTTAAATACGGCTTTTATAAATAAACAAGTGCTGTAAAAATATTTGCTATTTACCCTATTTTTGATATAATCTGCCCTATTTCAAATCAAGGACAACATATGTTCAAAACAATCATGCCTCTTAGTCTGATAATATCATTCAGATTTTTAGGACTTTTTATCGTATTGCCTGTAATATCAGTATATGCACTATCACTTCCGGGAGCTACCACAACACTAGTAGGTATAGTAATAGGCGGTTATGCCATAACCCAGATGATATTCCAAGTACCCTTTGGTATTATGAGTGATATGCTTGGAAGAAAAGGAACTATTATAACGGGACTGCTTCTTTTTGCCATAGGTTCAATTCTTTGTGCAGTTTCTACAGATATACTTACATTGCTTCTTGGAAGATTCCTTCAAGGGGCAGGAGCTATAGGTGCAGTTGTTACAGCTATGATAAGTGACCTTGTAAAAGAGGAACAAAGACCAAAAGCTATGGCTATGATGGGTGGAAGTATTGCTCTTAGTTTTGCGGTAGCTATGCTTGCAGGTCCTTTAATAGGCGGTTATGCCGGTATAGAGGTGCTGTTTTGGATAACAGCTCTATTGGCTGCCGCATCAATCGTAATAGTTGTAAAAATGGTTCCTGAAGCTCCAAAAGTAACTCATACCTATCATAACGTTCATAAACTGCTGTTTTTAAAAAATCCTCAGATCATAAAGATGAGCATAACAAACTTTTTACAAAAAGGTTTTATGACCTTTGCCTTTATGATTATACCTATTGTTCTTACCTCAAGTTACGGCTGGGAGATCACTGACCTATGGAAAATATATCTACCTGCTATGATTGCAGGAGTTCTTTCTATGGGACCTGCTGCTATGCTGGCAGAGAAAAAAGGGAAATTCAAAGAGGTGCTTTTAGTTGGAATTGTATTTTTTGCACTATCTTTTGGAATAATCGGTACTTCAAATAGCCAGATCCTTTTCTTAACGGGTATAGTCGTATTTTTCATAGGATTTAATATGCATGAGCCTATTATGCAGTCTTTGACTACTAGATATGTAAAAGTACATGAAAAAGGTAAGGTTCTTGGTGTATTTAACTCATTTGGTTATTTAGGTACGTTTATAGGCGGTTTCATTGGGGGTATCTACTTTAAAGAGATAGACGGTAGTTTTACTCAAAGTCTTGAAACTATATCTTTGGTTATTGTTGCTGTATCATTATTATGGCTTCTATTAATAGCTACCATACCAAACCCTTTAAAGATGAAAAATATATATCTAAGTCTTGATAAGGCGATCAGTGATAACTTTAATAAACTTGATGATCTTATCGGATGTGATGAATGGTATATAAACAACAGTGAGAATATTATCATAATAAAATATGATGAGGAAAAAGTTAGTGACAAAACTATTCTGGATATTGTACAAAGAGATCAATAGCTCTCTTTGTACTAAGCTTGTAATCTTATCTCACAACAGGCACCGCCGTTTTTATTAAATATATTTAAACTTCCCCTATGGTGTTCCTCTATCATTATTTTTGACATATACAATCCAAGCCCTGTACCGTTTTTTTCATCTTTAGTTGAAAAATAGGGATCAAATATATTTGGAAGAAGATCTTCTCTAACCCCTCCCCCGTTATCACATATCATAATAATATAGTCATTGTTTATTTTTTGTGTCATAATATCTATTTTAGGATTTAATGTTTTCTTCTCTTCAAAATTATCAGATGAGTTTTTAAGTATATTTAAAATTACCTGCATTATCTCATTTTGATGCAGATACAATTCATCATTTATTTTAAACTCAATATCCATCTCTATCCCCTTGTTTTCCATAGAGATTTCAACAATTTTCAAGGCTTTTCTTATAGGTGTTGTTAATTTAACAGGTTCTTTACTTTTATTTGGTTTAAAAAAGTTTCTAAAATCATCTATTGTGGTTGACAAAAACTTTATATATCTATCCACAGATTTAAACTTTTTATCAAGATGCTTTATAAACTTCTCACTATCTTCTTTTTTCTCAAAATCAAAACTTCCGCTTACTAGGTCTATTTGCAAACCGACTATAGTACTGCTTATAGAACTTAACGGTTGTCTCCACTGGTGTGCGATCATACTTATCATCTCACCCATTTGTGCAAGTCTTGATTGTTGCTGAAGAAGCTCTAACTGCTTTATATTCTCTTCGGTTTTTTCCTTTACTAAGTTTTCCAAGCTGGATTCATACTCTTTTAGTTCAGTTACATCAACTATATAACCTAAATATTCAATAACATCTCCTTGTTTATCTCTAATAATCAAAGTATTATCAAGTATCCACTTGGTATCTCCTTGTTTTGTTTTTATCCGATAGGGCTTGTGTACAAAAAAATCTACATTTTTTTCAACAGCTTCTTCAACTTCGTTTTGTACCCTTTCTAAATCATCATTAAAAACGATATTCTCAAAATGGAATAATGAGTTCATAAGTTCTTTATCACTATATCCGAATATTATAGATGCATTTCGTGATATATATTTTACACTCCAATGTTTATCGTTATTCCACCTTACAATAGATACCTCCCCCGAATCAAATAAAGAAAGAAGTATATTTTGCTCTGCTGTTTTTTCTAAAACTTTTTGTTCCAAATTATTGTTAAGGTCCCTTAATTGGCTCTCCATATATAATCTATTGGTAATATCTCTAAATACACCTATATTAAACGACATATTTTCATCTTTATAACTATTTATACTAATATCACACAAAGTAACTTCTTTTCTTTTTTTATTTAATACGGGTATTGCTTTTGCTAATATAGTTTCACCCAATGTGGCTTTATTAAACTCATCTAATGTATGTGAATATGCCTCTTTTGGGTGAATATCTTCTATAGTCATATTCATAAGTTCTTTCTTTGTAAAGCCTGTTAATCTTTCAAATGAACTATTACAGTTTAAAAATTTTTTTGTGACAGTATCTGCAACGGCAAGACCGTCATCCATAGTTTCAAAATAGGTACTTAACTCTTTAGTTCTCTCTTGAACTTTTATTTTTAACTTTTTATTTAGTTTATTTAATAAATAGTGCCTATAAGCAAAAGCTGAAACTATAATAAAAAGAGTAAAAACTATTTTAAATAACAATTGTTTATACATACCATCCACATGATTAATAGCTACCCATCTGTTTATTATATTTGTAACATCCTCTTGTTCTATATTCTTTAAACATTTTTGAAATATATCATAAAGTATAGGCTGATCTTTAGATATACCAAAACCAAACTCCACATCAGATATTTTATTGACTATTTTTAATTTACCGTAATAATTTTTCTGTATATTATATGCAGATACCATCGATGTATTTATATAAGCAAATGCCTCACCCTCACTTACCATATCCAAACCATCGTTTATACTATTTACCTCAACAAGTTTAATCTCGGGAAATCTAATATTCAGATGATCTTTCATATGAAGGAACTCTTTAGATATTACAAACTTTTTATCTTTATATTTGTTTATATCATAAAAAAAAGGGTGTTCTATTCTTGTTATTAGGGTAATATCATCTTTAAAATAGGTATCCGTAGCCGAATAAGGGATAAAAGTTTCAGCTTCTTTTATAAATATAGGCTTAATATCACATCTTTTTCTCTTTAAATTTTCCATATTCTCTTTATCACTTTTTGATTTAACAAGCTTAATTGGTGTTGAAAGTTTTTTTGAAAGTATCTTTAAAAAGTCACTGCTTATCCCTATAAATTTACCGTTTTGAATACCTTCATAGGGTTCCCACCCATCTCTTACACATACCGTTAACTCTTTTTTTGTTTTAAGATACTCATTTTGCTCTTTTGTTAATCTAATCAAATTTGTTTTACTATTTGATTTTATCCCGAACCATTTCTTCTTTAATGCGTTTATCTCCTCTTGGGTAACTCTTTTTTGTGCTTTTTGTAGAATATCCCTTAATATAATATCATCTTTGGATGTTCCAAGTCTCACTGTACTTACAGCCCTTTTATCTTTCACATATCCAGAAACTTTTATATTTGGGATCATATTGTTCTCAATAATATAATTCATCACCACGCCTTTACCGATACAAGCATCAACCTTGCCTAAAGAGAGAAGTTTTAAAGCTTCAAGCTGATCTTTTACAAGCACCTGTTGAACGGTAGGATAATATTGTTCTATTAACCTTTGTACAAAAAACCCTTTAGGCATTGCTATTGTTTTATAATTAAGCTCTTGTAAGGATTTAAAACCTTTACTGTTTTTATGTACATAAATTACGTTTTCTATACTATAAAAAGGTTCTGTAAAGTTTATTGTTTTGGCTCTTTCTTTATTTTTTGATATATTTACAATCACGTCAAGTTTAGGGGTTTGAAGCAGCTTCATAAACTCATCCCAACTGTAACCGCTTACATACTCCACCTCTATATCTAGTTTTTCTGCTAAAATATTCATATAATCTATAGAGAAACCTTTTGCTTCCCCATTTTCATTAAAGTTAAAAGGGGGCCAGTGCTTTTCATTGTGTGCTTTTATTAGAGGGTTGTTTTTTAAGTACGCTTTTTCATTCTTTGTCAGATCTAATGCCATATCTATATCTTGACGAACTATAAATTCACCAAAATCGATTTGATCCTTAACCAAATTAAGTTTTTTATAAAGATCATATATTTTTTGCATCTTTTTAACACTGATATTTCCTATCTTTTTTGTCTTATAATATGCTAACTTCTTCAATGCATTTGCTTCGTAAATTAAAGCATCTCTTGTTTTATTCTGAGTATTATATTTTCTCATTATAACCTCTACACTCTCTTCTATATTATTAAAAGCATACTCCCACCCCTTTAATGATGCTTTGTTAAAGTTTATAGCCCTTTGCTTATGGTTTTTTATCTCATCACCGCTTGTAAATAATATATCACTGTAAAAATCAAAGCCGTAATTTTGAGGACTAAAACTTATCAATTTTATACCTTTTTGGCTAAGTAGATAGGGTTCATTTGAGATATAAAATGCCATAAGATCTGTTTTACCTGAAATAAGATCATCAATATCAAAAGAGTGCTCTTGTATCTTTATATCTTGCTCGTATATACCCTCGCTATGAAGCATAGCAGAAAAGAATGCACTCTCATAAACATCCTTTGTTGCCATAACTCTTTTACCTTTAATATCTTTAATAGATTTTATACCAGGGTTTGTTGCTAAAAGTATAAGCGGTGATGACTGAAAAATTGCAGATAAAAGTTTTATATCTTTACCTGAACTTTTTTTAGCCAATAAAGACGGTCTGCCTATTGAATAGGTTGCTCTTTTATTTTTTACTTCATAAAGTTGACAAAGTGTGCTGTTAAACTTCTTAATCTGAACATCAAGCCCCGCATCTTTATAAAACCCTTTCTCTTTTGCCATATAATAACCTGCAAACTGAAACTGATCCAGCCAATGCAGTTGAAGAGAAACCTTTTCAAGCTCTTTAGATAAAGAGATATTGAACATAATTATCAATAAAATTAATATCTTATACATATACATATCAAATCTCTATTCTTTATGGCTTAAAGGTAATGTAATTGTGACTTTTGCACCTATATAATTTTCATCCATATATTCATAAGAACTGTTTTGAATATCAATATGTCCTTTCATACCTTCTGTTATATAGTTGTATGTTATATACATACTTAGTCCCTTACCCTGAGATTGATGTTTTGTGGTAAAATACGGTTCAAAAACTTTTTCTAAATTTCCCTTATCAATACCGCCTCCATTATCTTTGATAACTAAAACTATATTATTATCTTTAGTAAATGTTTCTATAAATATGTATTTACTTTCCCCTTCTGTTTCAATCAAGGCATCATATGAATTTATCAGTATATTAATAATACACTGCATAAACTCGTTTGCACACCCGTATACTTTGAGATTATCATCTATATCTATTATAAGTTCAATATCACTATACTTTATTTCTGTTTCTGTTTCTACCAATACTTTAGAGATCAATATTTTTTCTTTTAAATCAAAAAAATCATTTTCTATATTACCGTCGATAAAACCTATAAAATTATCAAGTATATTGGATAAATACTGGGTAGTTTTATTTATACTCTCACATGTTTCCACTACAAGATCATCTGATAGATCACCAAATTCATGACTTACTATCAAACCTGTAGCACCTGTAGATATAACACTTAGAGGCTGTCTCCATTGATGGGCTATATTTTTAATAAGATAGTTCATTGAGTTTAATTTCTCTTGATTAAAAATTTTCTTTTGTATTAAAATATTTTTTTCTATCTCCAACTTTAGCCTTTGACGTTGATCATAAATAGCTTTGCAGCTTTTATATAAGACATTTGTTACCTGAGACAGTGATATAGGCTTTAATAAAAAATTTGCGATACCCAATTCTATAAGTCTCATAAGTCTTGATGATTCACTATAAGCAGATACTACTATAATAACCTGTTCAATACATATCTCATGTATATGTTCTATTAAGGCTTCACCGTCCATTTTTGGCATATTTAGATCTGTTATAACAAGGTCATAGTATTGAGTGTTTTGCTCAAAATAATCTTTATATAGTTCAAGTGCCTCCTGCCCGTCTTGAGCACTGTCAACTTTCTTAAAAAACTTACTTAATACATCTGCCGTATTATGTAAAACATCGCTATCATCTTCCACATACAAAATATTTAAATCTTGTGTATATTTGTGTAAGTCCGTATATTTCATAACAGCTCCTTTTTATCAAATATAAAAGTATCAATATTTTCCAAAGGCTCACTAAAATAGTATCCTTGAAAACCACTTATACCCATTGATTTTAGCTTATCATATACAGCTTTTGAGTGTACATACTCCGCAATTGTGTTAATACCTAATTTTTTTGAAAAGTCGATTATGGTTTGAGCTATTTTATATGAGGTTTCATCCCTATCTATCTGCTTAATAATAGAGCCGTCTATTTTTATAAAATCCGGTTCTATCTGGGTAAGGTATATAAAGTTTGAATATCCGCTTCCAAAATCATCTATGGAGATTGACACATCTAATCTCTTCATCACTTTTATAAAATTTTTAACAATCTCAAAGTCGTCTATAGATTCACTTTCAAGTATCTCAACGATAAATCTTCCTTGAACCTTATACTTTATAATATTGTCAATTAAAAATCCTATTAATTTACTGTCGGAGATATCTTCATATGTTAAATTTACAGAAAAACTTTCATCTCTATTTGAAAATATTTTAAAGGTTTTTTCTATCATAACTCTGGTTAGTAAATTATATAATCCACTTTTTTTAGAGACTTTCAAGAAATAATATGGAGATATATGTTTATCTTTTTCTATAATTCTTATAAGTGACTCATACTTAACTTTACCGTTATTTGTAACTATTGGCTGAAAAAAAGGTACGACCCTATCTTCATTTAAAGCTTTTTTTATCTTTTTTGTCCATATTAAGTTATCTTTTGAATTTTTCACAAGATTGAGTTCTTCTGAGTATTTTGCATAAGGCAGTCTCTTTTTATAGGCATATTTCAATGCCAAATCCGCTTTACCCAATATATTATCCCCATCTGTTGAGATACCTATTATGATACTTAGATATATATCTACCTTTTTATGGTCAATAACTGCTTGAACTGGATGATCGTCTATATAAGATATTATCTCTATGGCTTTTAATAAACACTCATCGGAAGAAAATTCTTTTTTAATATTAATAATAACAAATTCATCTCCCCCTAAACTGTAAAGTTTACATGAACCTATGGATAAAGCTTTTAATACCAAAGAGAACTTTTTCAATACCTGATCACCTATTTTACTACCGTATACGCCGTTGATGTTTTTAAACTCTTTAATATTTATAAGCAAAAGTCCTTTAGGATAGTATTTATCTATATCCTCCATTAGTTTATTACGTTTTGGCAAACCTGTCAAAATATCGAAATAAAGCTTCTCGTAAAGTTCTTTTGTTTTCTCTTTTACCAGTTGTTCAAGTAATACATTTGTTTCCAGAGTATTTTTATGTGATTGTATTAGCTGTTTGTCCCCATAGGCTTTTTTTGATATTTCATATAGTACATTTATAATATTATCAAAATCAATGGGCTTATGGAGGAAATAATTTATACCCATATTTAAGAGTTTTATCACCTCTTTTGAATCAGTATATGCAGAGATAACCAATATTAGCTGCTTAGGTTCTATTTTTTTTATCTCTTTAACTAGTTCTATTCCATCCATGTGAGGCATACGGATATCGGTAACTACAATATCATAATACCTATTATACATTTTATAGTATTTTTTATATTTTTTAAGTGCATCCCTCCCGTCAACGGCACGATCTACACTATTAAAGAATCTATCAAAGATCTCTGATAGTTCATACAAAACGTCACTATCATCCTCACAATATATTATATTAAGATCTTTAGTATAATTATAAGCATCATTGAACTTCATTGTGATCTCACTTGAATCTATATTGTTAATTTTAGCTCAAGAATATTGCGTAAGTATTGCAAACTTTAAAAAATCAATTTATACCCTACTCCATAACTACTTTGAACGGTAAGTCCCGGTACCTTTTTTCTTAGTCTTGAGATAATAGGACTTATATTCTCTATATAATGATACTGTGCTTGATCAACCCAAAGAGTATTATAGATCTCACTTAAAGTTGTAATGTGATTGCCGTTCTTTACAAATAGTTTTATAAGCATCATCTCTTTTTTGGTAAGTTTTATATTATCATTCTTATAGAGTAAACTGTTGTTCTTACAGTCCCAGTAATAATCGTTTGGAAATTCGGTTAAAATTTTATCTGTTTTAATTTTAGGTTCTTTTATAAGTTTTTTTGATACTTTATATAAAATTTCAAGAAGATTTTTAATATTAAAAGGTTTAAGTAAGAATTGTTCGATCCCCATATTTACGAACTCCATAAGATAATCGGACTCACTGTGTGCAGATATTACGATGATACTTTGAGTATTATTAATTTTATAGAGCTCTTTTACCAACTCCACACCGTTCATATTAGGCATCACTACGTCTGTTATTACAATATCATAATACTTTGAGAATTTATCATAGTATGAGTTGTATCTGTCTAACGCTTCTAAACCATCATATACAGAGTCAACCTTTACAAAGAATTTTTCAAATACTTCACATGTATCCCTGTTAAAATCAACATTATCCTCAACATATAAAATATTTAAACTTTTAGTACAGTTATAAACCTTTTCAAATGTCATTTAAAACTCCCGATTAGTTTGATTCTACTGTAAAATAATGATATTTTTATGATATTGACTAAAAGAATACCTAAATACTAATTTTTAATATCGTGAAAATCATCCCTTCTTTTTTCCAGCTCTTTTCTATAGCTTTTATAATCACCGTATTCAAAAAACTTATCGTATCTTGAATGTTTATCTTTTAAATGTTTTGAATGTTTTATAGGACACCAAAACTGCTCTGTTCTTGCGGCAATCTCTCTTACATAAGATATAACACCGTTAAAATATTCACAATACCAGCAGTTTATCTTCTCAATCCTATCCAGATAAAAAAGATTGTATCTATCTATTATAATGTAGCTACCTCTTTTTACTATGGGTATTTTATATATGGGGAAACAAATATACTGATATATTGTAACTGCAATATCGAGTATAAATGCAGGTATCAAAAGAAGCCATATAAAAGGGATTGTCAACACGGCAAGAAAAGAGAAAGATGATAAATACTTTACAGAACTTACAATCTTTTTACGACCTTTTTTTATAATACTCTCTTCAAATTTTACTTTTCCGTTATGAATCGTAAAAAAAAGCTCCTCCTCCTTTGCTTTTAACTCCTCTATAAGTTCATCTTCCAGCTCTTTTATCTGACGTGTTAGCTTTTCTATATTTGAGTCTATATCTTTTTTATCCATATTGTAATCCTCCGTTTATGATATATTTTTACATTTTTTACAGATACCGTTTACTATAACGTTCTGCACCTCATAACCTTCAAGTTTAATATCCAGGTCTTCTATACACTCCACACTGTTACATTTTATACAGACAAAATGTGCATGTGGTTTTAGTTTTAATTCAAAATATCTTTTTTTATCATTTGATTCAAAAGAGTTTAAAATACCCTCTTTCTCAAATTTTGTTATATTTCTGTAAAAAGTTGCTTTATCCATAGATATATCAGATTTTATATCATCATAACACAAAGGTGCCTTTGCACCTTTAAGTATCTCTAAAAGCGCAACCCTTGCCGTTGTCAGCTTAATATTCTTATCTTTTACCAATTCTTCTATACTCATACAAAATTATAACATAAGTTATATTATGCAACTAAGTTGCATTTAAGTGTTTCTTATATAAACTTTCAAAAAATAAATGCAACTAAGTTGCACAGAAGGAACACAATGTATAAAATAATGATAGGTATAATAACTAGTGGTATTCTACTAAGTGCAAATACTTCTATAAATATTTCTCAAGGGGAAAAAGATTATACAAATTCAAAGAAAAAGATAGATGGAAAAACATCAAGTATAAATATTTCCCATAAATACAAAAATGGAGATATATTACTTGGGTATTTAAAAGATGATGTAAGTCTTATCACAAATCCTAAGGGAGACTTAGATGTAAAAAAGTACAATGTTAAATACCAACATAATATCATTCCAAAACTAAATATAAAAGCTAGTTATATAAAAATCATAGATAATCAAGCACCAACTGACCAAGGAAAGGTATATGGTATAGGTACTGATTATAAAATAACAAAAGGAGTAGGAGTAAAGCTTGAGTATTATAAAAGTGATTATAAACCATTTAATGTAAATCAGTATGACTTAAGTATTTATAAGGGATTTAAACTTAACAATTTAAAAGCTAAATTTACTATTGGAAGTAAAGTAATAAAAATAGATGGTGATACATATAACCCAGATATGCCTATTGCAAAACAATATAATTTTAAAGATAAAAGTTATAATCCTATTTTTGTAAAAATGGGACTTAACTACCAAGGTTTTACAGCTGGTATTGGTGCTTTTTTTGGAAAAAGAATGTTTACAGTACTTGATGGCGGAACAAAAGTACAACATCATGCTATGCAACAAGATAAAACTTATATGTTAAAACTAGCAAAATCTTTCCAAAATATTCAAGTGGGTCTAAAGTACTCTTTTCAAAACGGAGACGAACTACCTGAAAACCAAAAAGATGTAGATACAAAAGTTACATCACTATTTTTACAATACAAATTCTAAGGAGAAAAAATGTTCAAATTTAACAATTTAAAAAAAGTTGCTATGTGCGGAACTTTATGTTTCACAAGTTTTGCCTATGCAGACCTAAACACTGTGGTGAGTATAGTTCCTCAAAAAACGTTTGTTAAGGCTATAGGGGGTGATAAAGTTGATGTATCTTTGATGGTAAAACCCGGAAATTCCCCACACTCTTACGAGCCTAAACCTTCACAGATGAAAGATATATCAAAAGCAGACCTATATTTTGCAATTGATGTTGAATTTGAGCAAGCATGGCTTCCTAAGTTCAAAAAACAAAATATAGATATGAAAATAGTCGACTTATCAGATGGTATCCATAAGCTTAAAATGGAAAAACACTCCCATGATGAAGAGGATCATGATGATGATCACCACGGGCATTATGAAGATAAGCACCATGAGGAGCATGAAGATCATGCCGAACATGATAAACACGAAGGTTTAGATCCTCATATCTGGACAAGCCCTTCAAATGTTAAGATAATAGCTAAGAACATATATAAAGCTTTAGTAAAAAACGACCCTTCAAATAAAAACTATTATGAAGCTAACTATGAAAAGTTCTTAGAACATATAAGAGAAACAGACAAAAAAATAAAAAGAATTCTTATTGATGTGGATACAGGAAGTAAATTTATGGTATTTCACCCTGCATGGGGATATTTTGCAAATGATTACGGACTAAAGCAGATAGCCATAGAAGCGGGCGGTAAAAACCCAAAACCAAAACAATTGGCACACTTAATAGAAGAAGCAAAAGAGGAAAAAATAAAAGCAGTATTTACGGCACCTGAATTTAGTGACAAAGCTGCAAAACAAATTGCAAAAGAGGTATCGGTACCTGTAATAAAAGTAAGCCCTCTAAATCCCAAGTGGTCACAAAACCTCCAAAGACTAGCGAAAGCTATATCAAATAAATAAGATATTTTAAAAGTGCAACCAAGTTGCACTTTTATATCTTTTACGATAAAATACGTCAATGCCTGTAATAGATATAAAAAACCTCACATACGCCTATGACAAAGACAATGTTCTAGAAAATATCAACTTAAAAGTTGAGGATAAAGACTTCTTAGCGGTAATAGGTCCAAACGGCGGTGGAAAATCTACTTTACTAAAACTGATACTAGGGATAAATGAAACAAAAAAAGGTCAAATAAGTATATACGGAAAAGAGCCTAAAAAAAATCTCTCCCATATAGGTTATGTACCTCAAAATACAAATATAAATACAGATTTTCCCATAAAAGTTATTGAAGTGGTACTTATGGGACATGTGAAAAACAAGCATAAAAAAGATACAAATATATTCAATAAGTTTTTTAAAATAGGTTATGACAAAAGTGAAACTGCCTGTGCTATGGGAGCATTGGCACAGGTTGGGATGGCAGAGTTCGCCCATAAAAAAATAGGAAGCCTCTCAGGGGGTCAAAGACAACGTGTAATGATAGCACGGGCTTTATGCGCCCAACCGTCAATACTTATACTTGATGAACCAACCGCAAGTATAGATGTAAGCGGTCAAAAACAGATATATGACCTTTTAAAAGAGCTGAACAAAACTATAACTATCATACTTGTAAGTCACGATATCTCCGTTATTATGGGATATGCCGACAAAGTAGCACATATAAATAAAAGTATCAACTTTCACGATCTTTGCAACAAACCTCAAAAGATAGATAATAAACAAGAACACTTTTGCGAAGTTGAGATGCTGCAGATGTTAGGAAACTGTAAATGTTAGAAATTTTAGAATATCAGTTTATACAAAATGCTATTCTTACAGGTCTTCTTGTAAGTTTTGCAAGCGGTATAATTGGCTCACTTATAGTGGTAAACCGTATGGTATTTTTAGCAGGAGGTATAGCCCATACTGCATATGGCGGTATAGGGATAGCTATATATTTCGGGCTTCCTATATTTTTGGGAGCTTCACTGTTTGCAGTAGCTGCCGCAATACTTATGGCATTTATCACCTTAAATCAAAAAGATAAAATAGATACTTTTATCGGTCTTATCTGGGCTGTTGGTATGGCTATAGGTATAATTCTGGTTGATCTAACACCTGGGTATAATGTGGATCTTATAAGTTATCTATTTGGTTCTATACTTGCAGTTAGCAATGAAGATATATATTATATGGGCTCACTTCTTGGGCTTATAATATTTGTGATAACTTTCTGGTATAGAGATATCCTAGCGGTATCTTACGACTCCCAATATGCCTCTCTTAGGGGTATAAACGTAAAACTGTTTTATACTATTATTTTAGTATTATCGGCTCTTACTGTTGTAGTTGCTATAAAAGTTGTCGGTCTTATACTTGTAATTGCTCTTCTTACTATACCTATTTATATAGCCGAGAAGATCTCAAACTCACTTGCGGGGATGATGATAAAATCAGGTGTTTTATCCTCTGTCTTTACAATAACAGGACTTTGGCTTTCATACACCTATGACCTTACCTCGGGGGCAAGTATCATTATGGTAAGTGCTGTTTCACTTCTTATATTTATGACTGTTTCAAAGGTATTAAAGATCAGATGAATTTAGTTTTAAAAATATTCACTTCATTGGTACTTTTTACCAGTATCCTATACGGTTGTGCCATGTGTAAGGCAGATATACCGATAGTTGATGTAAAAGGATACATCATACCAAACGAAACAAATACAACCTTTGATATAACATGGACTTTTTCTAAAGAGTATATGGATACACTCAGCATCTACGATATGAACGAAAACGGTAAATTTGATCAAAATGAACAGCAAGATATACAAAACACACTTACGGGGTATATAAAAAAATTAAACTACCTTACGGATATAATTTATAACAAAAAAGAGTTTAAATTCACTCTAAACAATTTAAGTATAATCCAGCCGCATAAGGAGTCTTTTGAATTTAAAAACGGTCAGATGTATTATAATTATAGTTTCACACTTGACTTTAAACTACAAAAAGATCATAAACTATATATGGGATTTTATGACAAAGAGGGAAATTTTGTATTTAAACTAAAAGACTCTATTCTAAAAAATTACGAAGGTATTAAAAGTATAGAACCCCAAGAGTTCTACACCTACTACTATTTTTATAAAAAAGATATAGCACTAAAAGAGTCGCAGCCAACACCGGAACCTAAAAAAATATCTTTCAAAAAAGAGAAAAAAGATGATATAAAAACCGATACGATTGAAGAAAAAACAGATGATGAAACTGTTACAGAACTTTTAGGAAAACAACTAGAAAAAATAAAAAATTCCATACAAGAACTTCTAAACGATATAAAACAAAACAACTCACTAAGCTCATATATCTGGCTATTGTTCTTCTCATTTATCTACGGTATCATCCATGCTATGGGTCCGGGACACGGTAAAAGCCTTATAAGTGCTTATTTTATGTCTCAAGACAGATCATATATAAAAGCTTTGAATATGTCACTACTAATTGGTGTAGTTCATACCTTTAGTGCATTTTTACTAACACTTGTGATATATTATATCTTAGGGGTGATGTTTGCAAACAGTGCAACAGATATAGAACAAACTGCCACAAAAGTAAGTGCAATGATCATCATAGCAATAGCTCTTTATCTTATATATAAAAAGCTTCCAAAAAAACAAAAGATAAGTTCATTTAAAACAGCACCAAACCAATCTTTTGTAAAAACCACACCTATAATAAACCACACCTCAAGCTGCAGCTGCAGCGGCTGCAATACCCACTCAACTGATATAGGTGTAATACTGGCAGCAGGTATCATCCCCTGCCCCGGAACCGTAACAATATTTATCTTTACTATGAGTCTTGGGGTATATTTTGTAGGGTTTTTAAGTGCAGTGTTTATGAGTCTGGGGATGAGTCTTATTATCTTTATATCTGCTCTTTTAACTATAAAGATAAAACAAAGAACCAATACAAATGATACTATTAAAAAAGTATTTGAGTATGGGAGTCTTGTTTTTATTTTGTTTTTGGGAATAATACTTTTAGTTTATTAAATCATGATTTTGCTATATCGATATGGTTCATATATGTAAACTAATATCAAAAAACATAAATTTCAAGTCATTTTTTAACCATAACTATCTCCAATCTTAAGTAAATATTAAAACCATTGTTTTGTTGTTTTGCCAGGCGTATACTGTTGAAAACTATACATTCTTGTGCTTGCACTCTCTTTGAGAAAACTTTATTTAAAGGCTGTGGAGAAATTAATTAAAACAACATTAAACATGTTTATTCATTTTTCACATTTTTTTGTTAAAAATTTAGATATAATGGAAGTAATATAAATAATACTCGATCTGTATTAAGATACCGTTTTTGCAATCTTTCAAAAACATAAACACAACATAAAATTTAAAGCCTAGATCTACTCTTATTAACATTAACCAATTTTTGTTAGGCTATTACTCAATGCATTTTAATTTTTAAATCAATATCAATAGAATAGTGTTAAGAAATCAATGCATCCCATAAGGAAAACAATCAATGAATATCGAAATTATAACCACTCCAAATGAAAAATTAAAAGAGAGTGGTTTTGGCAGTCTAAAATCTTGCAATAGTGTACTAGAATCTATTATAAAAATAGGACACAGTGTAGTATTAACTATATGCTCAACTAAAAATGATTTAGCAAACGTAGTAAAAAGAAAACCTGATTTAGTTATATTAGCTGTTAAATATTTATCATTAGAAGATGAAAACAACATTTGGTTAAGTGACTATTTTGCTAAAAATATTATAAACTATACCGCTTCTTCAAGAGATGTACTAAAATTTGATTCAGATAAGGTACTTGCAAAACTACATCTTAAACATAAAGGGATTAAAACAGCCAAGCATTTTACAGCTATTCCCGGTCAATATAAATCTGAAAAAGAGTTACCGATAACTTTTCCGCTTTTTCTTAAACCAATCGATGCAGCAAATGGAAATGGAATTGATGATCTCTCATTTGTGACAAATTTTACAGACTTTGAAAGTAAAATATTGTCATTGCATGATTCATTTAAACTTCCAATATTAGTA
>JAYEMD010000026.1:0-6151 GCA_034717895.1 Campylobacterota bacterium
GGCTAGACTTCAAGCGCAGATGTTGTGGATGGCAGGTCAAAGTGGCTCAATAGGACTAGGCACTGTTGGTCAGTGGAGTATCTATGATAGAGATTTGATACTAGATCTTTTTGAGCAGCTTACAGGTGGAAGGGTATATCATATGTATATCTATCCAGGTGGAGTAAGGCGAGAACTTCCCGATGGTTTTTTAGAAAAGCTTGAGATATTTTTAGACTACCTAGAGAAAAAGCTACCAAAATATGATGATATCTTTTTTTACAACGCTACATTTAAAAGTAGAGCTGTTGATGTTGGGGTTGTAACAAAAAAAGATGCCCTAAAAAATGGCTATGTTGGACAAGTTTTAAGAGGGTGTGGTATCAAAAGAGATGTACGAAAAGATAATCCATACTTAGTATACGACAAACTTGATTTTGAAATACCTGTTCAAGAGGCTGGAGATGTGTACGCAAGGGCATTAGTGCGACGAGATGAGATAAAACAATCTATAAAGATACTAAGACAAGTTATAAAAGATATCCCACAAGAGGGGGAGATAATGCAAAAGATCCCAAAACATAGAAAATTTACTATACCAAAAGATGATATATATGTAGCTAGTGAATCAGCTCGTGGGGAGTTTGGATACTATATGGCAGGGGATGGAACGCAGTATATAAGACGTATGCAGGTAAAAGGTCCGTCACTTATCCATGGGTTTACACTTTTAGAGAAACTTCTTATTAATGAGGAGCTTTCAAATGTAGCTATGATAATGAACTCTTTGGGTATCTGTCCACCTGAGATTGAGAGGTAAAAGATGAAAATAGATATAAAAGGTACACTTACACCATTTAGTGCAATAAAAAAGGTGTTTGAACACCCAAAAACAGTTTGCTATCCTGAACAAAAGCAAAGTTTAGTTGATGGGTATAGAGGGTTTCATACAAACACACTAGCAACTTGTATAGGGTGTGGAAACTGTCAAGATATCTGTATGAATGAAGCTATTGATATGATAAGTGTAGATGATACTCTACTAAATAGTAAAAACAACTCGGCTTGTATCCCAAGAATAGACTACGGAAGATGTTGTTGGTGTAGTTTATGTACAGATGTATGTCCACCAAATAGTCTAAAACTTGAAAGTGAAGCTATCTGGGCAAGTGATGATAGCAACAACTTTTTATATATGCCAAAGGATAAGTGATGAGAAGATATACAAAGTTTACACTACTGTTTATAAAAAGCTTGATAAGATCAAACATAGAGGTAGCCAAAATAGTATTATCTAAAAAAATAGATATAGACCCTGCTATAGTTAAGCTTCACACAAATTGTACAAATGATTTTGATAAGTTATTAGTATCAAATACCATTACACTTACCCCTGGAACTATAACTATGAAGCTTGAAGATCAAAACTTATACATACATATCTTGGACTTAAAAAACAAAAGCAAAGATGAATTACAAAAAGAGATTGTAGATAGCTTTGAGGATATAATACTTAAGTAGTCACCATGAAGCCTAAAAGAGAGTTATATTTGCTCCCTTTGCTGTTTTAGGCTTAGGATATTTGAAAGCTCTTTTGCTTCTACTTCATGTTTACCTTCAAACTCTTTTTCGTTTGCATTCTCAACGATAACTTGTGCAATAGTATTTGTACTTGATGCTATCTTATTTGTTTGTGCTGCTATATGTGCATTTTGTTGTGTTTGTTTATCCAGTGAATTAATCGCATCATTTATTTGGATGATCCCTGTTTGTTGCTCTTTTGAAGAGCTCTCTACCTCTTTTATCAGGTTTATAGTTTCACTTATGGTTTCATTTAGGTGCTCATAACCGTGTATCATACTATCGGCGATGTTTTTACCGTTATTTGCTTTTTTTGTTGCATTTTCAACTAAAGCTTTTATCTCGTTTGCGGCCTCTGCCGATCTTGATGCTAAGTTTCTAACCTCCTGAGCAACAACCGCAAAACCTTTACCCGCTTCTCCGGCAGTTGCTGCTTCTACTGCTGCATTTAGTGATAAAATATTTGTCTGGAAGGCTATCTGGTCAATAACGCTTATAGCTTCACTTATTGCTGTTACCTCTTGGTTTATCTCATCCATAGCAACTGTTGTGTTTGATGCAAGTTTTTGACCTTCGTTTGCAGAGTTTGTCACATCATTTGCATGTTCTGCCATCTTTACAACATTTGATGTTGTTGTAGATATATTTGATGTGATCTCCTCTAGTGAAGCTGAGGTCTCCTCTAGTGCTACAGCTGATTGGTTAAGGTTCCTGTTAAGATTATCTACATTTTTTAGCAAGATATTACTGCTTTTATTAAGTGTAAGACCGTTTGCTTTGTTTTCTACAAGCATCTCATTGATAGTCTCTCTTAAAGTATTTATATTTATAAGCATACTGTAAAATGCACCTGTAGGGTTTATGTTTTCTATTGAGAGCTCTTTTGTATAGTCAAGGTTCGCATACACTTCTAAAATATCATTTATATCTGTTATTTTTATATATAGATTATCAAGGGCACTGTTTATGGTGTTTTTTAAATGATTTAGTGATACATTGTTTGTATCTGTCTCTATTCTTCCTGCGAAACAGCAGTTTGTAACCCCGTCCATGATCTCTTGAACATTGTCGATAAACAGTTTTTCATCTTTAATGTTTTGTAATGTTTTTTCCATATTTGCGTTTATAGATTGTGCCATCTGCCCAAACTCATCTTTGGTAGTAACTTCTATATTTTCAAATTTATTTGTTTCTTTGTTTATAAAGGCAAATAATGAATCAAGTCCGTGTTTTACATTCTCTAAAGGGTGTAGTATCATCTTACTTGTTGCAAGTCCCACAAGTAAAAATATAAGGATAAGCATAATAATAGCAATAGTAAGAAGCTCAATTTGTATAGAGTTTGGAAGCTCATTTATCTCATTTTCATTTATCTCACTAATAATAGCCCATTTAATATCTGAGCCTATATCTATAGATGAATAGGCACTAAGTACATTGTCATTTTTATAGTTTTTTATATTTTGGATACCGTTTTTATTTTTTAATGCCTCTTGAACAGATAATGTATCTATATTTTGTTTTGAGTTAAGATTATATGTTTTTTTATCTAAATATGTATCACTTTTTAAATGTTTGTCTCCCCCTACAAGGTAATCTTGCTGAGTTTGACCGTAACCTTTCCTAAAATCAATTATCTCGTTTATCTTTGCAAGATTAAGTTGAAAAACAAGTATTGATTCAAAGTATCCGTCAATGATTACAGGGGTTGCTACGAACATTGCGGGATATTGTAAAATATCGTAGTATCTCATATCGCTTATTTGTGTTTGTTTAGTCTCTTTTACCTTTTTATAAAGCTTGGATAGATGTGAATTTTCTAATGTTCCATAAAGAAGGTTTTCCCCATAGTCTTGATTTTTAATTGCACTGTATACAATATGACCGTAATCTAAACTCAATAGGTGTATATTTTCAAGGTTATAGCTTTCTAAAAACAGATTGAAAAAGTTGTCTTTTCTTTGTGTCATCCTTTGGATATTTTCATTTTCAATCGGAAATTTACCTTTTTCCTCTATGGTTAGATCTTCAATATCATCAAGATTTGCAAACTCTAAAACAAAACTTTTTAGTGTTTCTGTTTTTGTAAATATCTCAATATTTGATTTTGTTGTATTAAAGTAATTTTCTATTTGTACTTTTTTAACATCTCTTGCAGTTTTAAGGTTGTTGTAGTTATTTTCCAAAAGTGAATTTGTTATTTTTGTTATTGAACCTATTGATATAATTAGGGTTAGTAACACTAAAGGTAGTAGTGTTAAGCCAAAAATCTTGGTTCTTATTTTTACGTCTAAAAACATTATTTTCCTTTTTTTATTTTTGCTATGCTAATTTAAAAGAGTTACATTTAAGTTACAATTATTTAATTTATTATAAAAGATTATATGAGTAAAATTCTATACATAACTTTATAATGGAGTCCAATGAAGAAAAAATGCAATATCAAAAAAGTTGAAATTATTGATGATGTGAAGTTTAAAAACACTCAAGAGAAAACCTTACAAAAGATAAAAGATTTTGTAAACAATCAAAATATTAAACTAAAATATATAGTTGAAACAAAACCCTACTTAGAGATAAAAGAGTTAAATTGCGGTAAAAGGGTCAATCTTGGTGATTATATCTTAAAAGATTCTAACGGTATACTTTATGTATCAAACAAAGAAGCTTATAAAAAGTACAAAGAGAAACATAAAAAAGACTAATATACCAAACTAAGCCATCCAACTGCAAACAGTGGTCCTAAAATTCCCGAAATAACCCCAAGTATTAAAAAATCTTTACTTTGTATCTTTTTGCTTGAGTATATAATTGCATTTGGGGGTGTAGAAACTGCTAAACTCATTGCAAAAGATGCACTAAGTGTTACAGCTATAACTGCCGCTACACTTTCACTCGTACTGGAGATAGTCGTAGCAACGGCTATAACAACAGGAATCATTATATTAGCAGCAGCAGTGTTGCTCATAAAGTTTGAGATAATTACGATCAGATATGAAAATATCAGCATCATCCATAATATAGATATTCCGTCAGTACTAATAGAGTTTGCTATAAACATATCAAGACCTGTTTTTGATACGGCAAGTCCAAGGCTAAGTCCACCTATTATAAGGATTATCACATCCCATCGTATACGGCATATATCATCGGCATCAAGTATACCAAAAAGTGTAAAACCGATTATCGGTATAAGAGATACAACGGTTGTAGGAATATGGTGAAGAGGTCCTGTTAGCCATAAAAGAATAGTAAGGGCAAATATTGCAACAGTAATATTTTTTTTCCAGCTGGGAGTAGTGGGTATTTTTGAGAATTTCTTTGTTGAGTCGTCAAAGTGGTCTACCTCTTTTATCGATTTTAGATCAATAAACGGTTCGTTAGATTTGTAAAGTTTTATTATTGCAAACCTTAAGATGATAACAACAGCTATTGATGGAGGTAGAGCAAAGAACATCCAGCCTATGAATGAGGGTGCATTTTCCCCTAATATTCCCACTGCTATGGCATTTGGGGGAGTACCGATTATTGTAGCCATACCACCTAGGTTTGCTCCTATTACCACAGATAAAAGTACAGCTTTTTTAAAGGGATTTGATTCTTTTATATGTGACATTAAAGGAAGCAGTATGGTCATCATCATAGCTGCCGTTGCAGTGTTTGATACAAACATAGATAATACAAAGGTTATAGCTATAAGTGCAGTTACAATATTGTGGGGTCTTCCCCCTGCAAAAAATAGAACTTTTTTTGCTATCCAAATATCCAGTTTTGTTTTAGATGCAGCTGCAGCCATGATAAAACCGGCTAAAAAAAGAAATATCAAAGGTGAGGACCAAGGTTCAAGATAAACTTTCCAGTCCTTATTGCACCCCTCAAAGTTAAAATCACCACACCCTAAAAGCACTATCTCCAAAGCTATGATTAGAAGAGATACGGCAAAAGCGGGTATAGCTTCACTTATCCAAAGCCCCGCTGCAAAAAGCAAGATGAACATGGTATATCTCATATCCTGATCTATACCATACTCAGGGATAAATGTTATCCCCAAAGCTATAAAAAGTGAAAGGGTGAATCCTGTAAATACAAATTTTAATGATATTTTATAAGCATCATTAAAAAATCTTATCAGATGACGTCTGGTATCAAGCATATCTTATGGTACTTTAGTTATAAAGTGCCAGATACTCTTTGGCGGAGTGTTTCCAAGAATTATCCACCTTCATATTGTGTTTTGAGATCTTCTCATATTTTTTATGGTTGCCGTAAAGTGAAAGTGCTTTTGCAATTGCGTGCATAAACCAGAAAATATTATGCTCCTCATATGTTACACCTATACCTTTATGGTTTTTCAGGTGTTTATAGTCTACATCGGTAAAGTCAATCACACTATCTTTAAGTCCCCCTGTTTTAGCCACTATAGGTAAACAGCCGTATTTCATACAGATCATCTGATTTAGTCCGCAAGGTTCAAAGGTGGAGGGCATAAGTAAAAAATCAGAAGCAGCATAAAGTTTTCTGGAGAAGCTTTCATTGTAACCAACTTTGATATAAACATTTGGATAAGATATGCTGATATTTTTAAATATGG
>JAYEMD010000027.1:0-6058 GCA_034717895.1 Campylobacterota bacterium
CATAATAAAATCCTGTTGAAAAGTTGCACCCGTTTGGTGATAGATTTGAGTGTAACTTTTTGCTTTTCTTTGTAGTATTTTACTATATTCTTAATGATTTTCTTATGAAGCTATTTCAGGATTTGGGGTTATAGCTGTACTTGACATTATTAACATTAATTGTACCATTTAGGTGTTTTGTGATGATCTGATTTGTCATATACAATCCAATACCAGTACCGTCAGTTTTAGATCTGGTTGTAAAGTAAGGGTCAAATATATTATGTATTATATTTTCAGGGACACCGCCGCCGCTGTCTTTTATAGATATTTGAACTTTATCATCCACTTTTTTTATATCAACAAATAGAAATCTATTTTTAATATCAACGTGTGCCATTGCATCTTTTGCATTATTAAAAATATTTATTAAAGCTTGAATTAAAAGATTTTCATTCTCGTAAATAGTAATCTCCTCTATATTCTCAATATATTTTATATCCATATTTAAAAATGAATCTTTTGTTATTTTTCTCACTTTTGATATAGCATCATCTAATGAGAACTTTTCTTTAAATGAAGTATCAGAACTGAAAAATGTTTTAAAGTCATCTATCGTTTGACTTAAATGTTCGGCAAATTCACTTATATTATCAAGGTTTTCTTCCAGTTCATCTTTTTTAAGGTTGTCCATTAAAAGTTTTATTTTTATATTTGCTGCACTTGAGGTTATAGCCGATAAAGGCTGCCTCCATTGGTGGGCTATATTACCAAGCAGTTCTCCTATAGAAGCAACTTTTGACTGCTGTATAAGCATCTCTTGCTGTTTCTTCATCGTCATTTTTGTATAAAAGTATTTTGCACCGGCTTCTATATTATCTATTATAAGATCAAATTGCTCTTTCCACTCATCCCAAATTGATCCTACTACATAAACCTCCATTTTAAATACTGTTTTTTTATTATAAAAAGGTGAGTTTGGGTCATCTATAATGAAATATATTAAATGACTGTTTTCATCAGGCTGATAGCTGTTCCCTTTTTTGCTCAAGAGTGTTATAAAGTTATCTTTACTGTTACTGGAGTGTTCTTTTGAAATACTCAAGTAAGTTTCATAAAGCTTCTCTTGCTGATTGTATGTTACATCTACCACCTCTGTAGGCTCTTTTAGTATCTCTTTTATATTTTCAAAATACTCATCTATCGCAATATCTTTATGATACAAGGATGTTATGGAAAGTCGAACATTACCTATTGTGTTTAAAAGTTTCTCCTTATCAAGAAGCTTTGTAGTTTCTATGATCGAGCTCATATAATAATCTAAAGATCTTATTTCACATATGGTGTGGGTAAAACCACCTTTATTGTCATAAAAGCCCCTGCCGTTAAGCCTCACCTCTATAACTTTACCATTTTTAGTCAATATCTTTAATGGAACATTTACCGTAAATCCATAATCTTTAAGATGCTTAAAATTGATCTCAATTTGAAAAAGTGACTCCACATGAATGAAGTCCTTAAAACTTTTGCCTATAACTTCACTCTTTTGATATCCTAAAACTTCACACCATTTAGGGCTGACATTTAAGATATTTCCATCAATATCTACAGATTGAACTATCTTATCTTTGCAATTTAGATCATCCTCAATATCTACCTGACTTTTATATAAATTCAACTTTTTCATAACAAATAACCTTTTTAAAGATTAAAAAAACTCCAGATCATCATCATCATCTTTTTGTTCTTGATTTAATGTATTCTCAAATAGTGTAATGTTCTCCCTATATGAATCATGAAAATAGTTCACGTCTGCCACATTTTCTTCAAAAAACATATCCATAATATATTGTTTTATATCATTTATCAAAAACTCCAAAATATCAAATGCTTCAAGCTTATTGCCATCCATATCTGTAATATCAACATCCCTTAAGATCTCAGAAAGCCTCAATACCTCAGTTGTAACTTCACTTACTCTATCAAAATGATTTAATGTAGAGTATAGTTTGAACATATTATCTAGCATATTTTCAAACTCCTCTTGTGCATCAAACTCTTTATATATGATCATCTCGTAATTATCATTTATCTCATGAAGTGTCTCCATCAATACCTCTTTTTGGGTATCAAAAAAATGATAGGTTTCAGGATCTTCATCTTTTATTCTATCCATGAACTCTTTAACTGTAACCTTTGCTTTTTCAGTTTCCTCTTCTTCTATCTTTTTCTGCCTAGGGCTTTTATCAAGTTTAAAATCCTTTTTAACTATCTCATTTACATAGGCATTAAATCTAGTTCTTTCAAGCTCTTTTTTTGCCTGTATTTTTTTAAGAGTTCTTACAATACACTCATGCATACCTACAATGTTTATAGGTTTTTTAATAAAGCCGTCAACACCCTTATTTATAAGAGGTACAAGGTACTTCTCTTCACTATATGCGGATATTATAAGAACAGCCTGATCAGGATTTCTTGCTTTAATCCCTTTACTTAACATCAAACCATCAGTTACAGGCATCTCGATATCACTTATGACAAGATCAAAAGGCTCTTTTCTATACATCTCCCAGCCCTCTTTGCCGTCTGCGGCTGTTTTTACAAGTGAAAAATAGTTCTTTAAAACAGAAGCAAAAGCATCAATAATCCTTTCATCATCTTCAACTATCAATACTTTTTTACCCTTTGCAAGTTTCATCATCTCATCTACTAATATCTTATCCATTTTATTCCCTTTTGCTAAAGTTTGTTTATTATCTCATATATTTCATTTATACTTACTTCTTTGTCAACCCCGCCTATAAGATTGGCAGTTCTTGGCATACCGTAAACAACGCAGGAATTTTCATTTTGTCCATAGGTTTTATTCCCTAGCTCTTTTAGTTTTTTAATACCTGTGGCACCGTCATCACCCATACCTGTTAAAATAAAAGCGGTTACTTTATCACCGACAGATTTTACAATTGAGTTAAAAAGTACATTTACACTTGGTTTATGACTGTTTACTTTAGGGAAATCTTTTAGTTTAACCCTGTAGTTACCATCATTATCTTTATAAACCGTCATATGCACACCCCCTTTTGCAATTATGATCTTATTTTTTGCTATAAGTTCATCATCAGAGGCCTCAACTACCTTTGATCTTGTAATACTATTCAACCTATCTGCAAATGAACCTGTAAAACCTGCAGGCATATGTTGTGTTATCACTATACCCTCATGGTCCGGTTTTAAGTTTACAACAACCTCTTCGATCACCTGAACACCCCCGGTACTTGAACCTACGGCAATGAAATTTTTAGATGCTTCCCCCTCTTTAACTCCACCTTGGGATATATCTCGTTTTTGTAAGCTTTTTGGTGTAAAAGATAATTTTGAAAGAGATGCTGCTTTGATCTCTTCTAAAAGCTCCTCTTTTTGTTCCATAAAAAATGATCCCACATTTACTTTTGGTTTTTGTATTATACTAACAGCACCTAGTCTTAATGCATCAACCGCCTCTGTTGAACCATGAGACACCAAAGTAGAACATATTACAACCGGCACTGGATTTTGTTCATTTAACTGTTTTAAAAATGTAAGTCCGTCCATTTTAGGCATCTCTATATCAAGTATAAAAACATCCGGTAGTCCCACTTTTTTAAATATCGTAAATGCATCAACAGGATTTGGCGCTTCACCTATAACTTTAATGTTATATTCTCCTTTTAACATTTTGTTTATAGAGTTTCTCACAAGCAGTGAATCATCTATTATAAATACTTTTATCATTAGAAAAACTCCAATTCGCTTTCATCATCGTTTTCATCTTTATCAAAAGATCGTCTCATAAACTTCAAACTATTCTCTAAAGAATCTTCAACTACATAGATATCATCAAATTTTCTGCTGATAAAGTATTTTTCCAAAAAGCTTGCGATATCTTCAATTAACCTGGCAAGATATTCAAACCCTTCTATATTTTCAACCTCTACACTTTCAATATCAAACCCTTCAAGAAAGAGCTTAAAATCCCTGACAAGTTTTTTTATAACATCAGAATGCATAAGGTGAGAATCGATAATATGGATCACCTTTGAAAGATTTGATCTTAACCTATCAAACAGTTCATTAGATATATCACCATTGTCAATAGCCTTAGATATATCCAGAAACTCTTCACTTATAAACATCACTTCAAGCTCAAAAGCATCTTTATATTCGTCTGTACTATTTTTCTCTTTTTTCATTGTTTTTTTATTGTTCTGTATAATATCACTCAAACAAACATATAGTTTATATTCCAATTGGTCACTTGAGATTGAGTTTGTAAATACCGAATCACTTATATTGATCAGGTCTTCAAAAGGTTCTTTATCTTGCAAGTCAATATATGTCAATATATGAATATCCTCATCCCTTTGCAATATATCTAAAAGATTGCAGATTTGTGACCTGTTTTTTGCTGCAGTAACTATCAAAACATCTATTTTGTTTTGATATATAATTGAAGTAAGATTCTCCAATGTATATTCTGTTTGTTCTATATAATAAAACTTATGGAACTTCTTAAACACTTCATTGAAATGCTCCAATGCAGAATCTCCAAATATCAAAAGATTTCTATCTTGCACAACAAACCTGAAATATATTTTCTCTTTTTTTAACATTTTTAAACCTTTTGATATATTGAGTTTTTCAAAAACTTCAAATTTCCAACTTTTTTTTCATCGAAATATTCCGTTAAACTTAAGATAAGATAACCGCCCTGATTAAGACTCGATATCACGTTTTTTATAACTTTAATCTTTGTCTCTTCAGTAAAGTACAATAAAACATTACGTAAAAATATAACATCAAACTTTCCTATATCATTATTTTTTTCCATTAGATTGTTTTCAATAAAGTTCATATTTTTACTAAGTGCTCTGTCTATTAACATCTTATTCTCAAAGTTTCCGCTTCCTTTAAAGCAATATTTGATCTTGAATCTTTTAGGTATCTTTTGACTCCATGAAAGCTGATAAAGCCCTTTTCTTGCTATATCTAAAACCTGAGTATTGATATCACTTCCCACAACCTCCCAGCTGTTTTTTGAAAGATTACTATCCAACATCATTGCAATAGAGTAAGCTTCCGCACCCATCGATGCAGCAGCACTCCAAACTCTAATAGAGGTGGATCTTTTAACAATATCCTCCAGAAATTCAAAATGTTTTGTTTCTCTGAAAAAGTATGTCTCATTGGTGCTTATACAGTTTAAAAACTCCGTTTTTTCAGTTTTTGATATCTGCACTATCTTTAAATAGTCGGCATAATTGTTTAGTTTATAGTGTTCCACCCTTTTGTTAAGCCTGTTTTGAACCATATTTATTTTTTTATCGCCCAAAGATATACCTGTTTCTTTAAATACAAGCTTTTGTATTACGGCAAATTCACTTTGAGTTAAAACTATATTATCCATAATTAATTTACCTGATATTAGCCCTGATTGCATTTGCAAGTGCGGTAGTATCAATTTTTCCTACGATCGCATCAGCTCCTGTATCTAAAAGTTCTTTCTCCATCACCTTGTTTGCCATGTTCGTATGAACTATGATTTTGATATCATCAAACTTTTTATTCTCCCTAAGCTCCCTTATAACATCTTGTCCACTTTTTACAGGCATCTCGATATCTGTCACTATGAGTCCCACCTCGTCTATGTCTAAAGAGGTAACGGCATCTAATAGCTCCTTGCCGTTTTCAAATATATGGTGATTGACGCCTAACTTTGTGCATACCTTGCCAAAAAGTCTCCTAACTACTCTGCTGTCATCCGCTAAAAACACAACTTTTTTACTTGAAACATCTGCTCTTATCCCCTCCACATCCATAGATGAAGATCCACTAGATTCAAATGAATCAATCGTCATTTGATCTGAGTCAACGATAGTACATAGTATATCTTTACCGCCGTGATTTATCTTTGCCATAAACCCAAATTATGCAATAGAAAATTACAAGATAATAAAATCTTATAAAATAGACTAGTTAATTGTGGGTAGATATTTATAAAAGCTATGGATACTTATATGGGAGTTGAGAGCTTTTAATATTA
>JAYEMD010000028.1:0-4038 GCA_034717895.1 Campylobacterota bacterium
ACTATCAACTTTTACACCGTTTTTAAAAATATACTTTCTTCCCGCAAAAAAATTAAATATAAACCCACTAGAATATCCAATTACAATAGAAACTACATAATTAAATCCATTTAGAACAAAAAAAATATAAACAATAAAATCGATTAGTGTAGAGAAAATACCTAATATAAAAAATCTATTAAATTGTCTCATCTATCAAATACTACAAATTCTGAGTCTTTACCAATTATATACTTTTTACCCTCTATCTCATAGAAACCCTTTATACCAAGGTGACCACCACCTTGATAATACTCAATTTTAAAAGAGTGTTCACCCTTTAAAAGATCTAATTCAACCTTATCTAAATCAATTGCTCTGTGTGTTTTATAAGAAAGTATCTTTTTTTGGTCAATCAATAAATTAAACCCATCATCACTATATATATAAAATACCACTTGTTTACTCTCTTTAAGTATCATCTTTGTTTTAAAATCTATAAAAAAATTTGAATTATATCCAATATTTCCAAGTTCTTTATGTTCAAGTGAAGTTTTGTTTTCCGTAAAATTAATAGTATTCACATAAAATTTATTTGTACTACTTACTAATCTTTGTTGATCAATATTTTTAACTGTTTTTTTGTTTTGATAAACAGTAAACTCAATAACACCGTCATTAATAGTTAAAACATATGTACGATATATAATATATAAAAATATTAAGATAGAAAAAGCTAAAAAATAATATCTTCTATCTAATTGCTTTAAGCTGCCAATGTTCAAACCATATCCTTTGTAAAAAACTATTGTAATCTATCCCCTCGTAATATGTAAGTGGTGAAAAATGATAATATGTGATAAAAACTGCTGCAGCAATTATAAACACTGAAATAAACAGTGTTTTATCACTCTTTTTAATATACTCTTCAAACATATAACTAAACACAAGTGCTGACAATATAAGGGAAAAAACCAAAGGTATAAAATAGTGATAAAGATACATAACCCTATCAATCTTAACCATTACAAACATATATGAAAAATAACAGAAAGTAAAGAACAATATCAGCTTAAAAGTATCACTACTCTTTACATTCAGTGAATATATATATTTGGAGCCTATTAGTATTGTTGAAAGCCCAACCGATAATATCCCCAAAAACCATATAAGTGGATTTGAGATCAAATATAGATACTTCACTTTGTCATTATCTTTCTCCCACCTATAGCTTATAGCCTTATTGCCAAAAGGCCAAGTATAAGCTAAGCTTCCATTCTCTCCATTTTTCTTACACGGATTGTATCTTGGAACACCCTTACTATAATTTGCCATATATCTTATATTGTCTTGTAACATTATGTAAAAATTTGCTATATTTGAAGTGGCATTATTATGTATAATAGCTTTATACTCTTTTGAGGCATTATATGTTTTATGTGTAGGGATATTTTTTCCAAGTGAAACATGTATATACATTATAAGTATAAATACTATAACTATCATACCAAATCCTGCAGATATCTTTCCTAAAACTTTTAAAAAAGATTCTTTATATTCTGTTATGAAAAGATATACAAAAAGCAGTACCATAATAAGACCGTTTAATTTAACACTTACATTCAGTCCTATAAGAAGTGATAATATAAGATAATTTGATAATTTTAATTTACCGTTTAAAACCATATATAAAAAATACAATACACTTGCAAGTATAAAAAACATCTGTATACTCTCTAGCATGGCTGCCCTTGAGTGTACTATCATTGCATTGTCAAAAAGATAAAGGGAAGAGAAAAGAAAAGCTAAAAATCTATTTTTTATTATAAAATAAAGTATAAAAAAGAACAATAAACCATTAAATAAAGCAAAGAGTGCAGGGAAAAGCCTAACCCCCTCAAAGGAGTAGTTCTTTGGAAACTTTTTAATATAGTCTGTTTGATTAAAATGTTTTATATTCAAATTTTCGTTTGGATCTACTAAATATTCACCAAATGCAATTAAAAGTTTACCAAGAGGTGGATGTGGTTCCATATACATAGTGCCGTCAAGATATTTTTGAGCAGAGGCTATATGATAGTTCTCATCCCAAAACTGTTTTGGTGGATTTTGAAAGTTATTAAAATAGGTAAAATACCCTATAATCACTACCAAAAATGGATACAGAAAATATGAAAATTGTTTTAGTTTAAAAGTTCGATTATCCAATTTGTCCGTCTTGTTTTATAAGATTTAATATTAGATATTATACAGAAAAAAGTTTAATGTTATAAGATTATATTGAGAATATTACCCTTTCTTTAATAGAAAGGATAATATAAATTATTTTTAATACTACTCTACAGTAAGATTAACTTTTACTGCATTCGCATTAGCAGCAGTATATAAATCACCACCAACTAAAGCATTTAAAGCATCTCTATCACTTTGTTCATTAATAAGTACAGTATTATCTCCGCCTAAGAAAGATGTACCGTTTGATTCATTAATTAAAAGATATACGCCATATTCACCGGCTTGCGTAGTATAATCAGCCATAAACTCTCTTATTGTTGTACCAAATGCATCGCTGTTTGCGGCAAATTTATCTACAATACTACTTGCACTTATATTAATAACATCACTAGATGATGAAACTGCATTAGCAGTACCGTTTGTAGTTGTTGCAGTTAATGTTGTATCAGAATCAACTTTTGCAGCCATTCTTAAAGTTGCATCTGTAGGAACAGTTACAGTAAGAACTGATGATGTACTATTGAAGTTTGCTGTTGTTGACGCAGCAACAAAGTCATCTGTAGCTTTTACAAATACAGTAACCTGAACATCTTTACTAAAATCAGTATTATCATTTGACGATAGATTTAATGTAATATCCAAATAGTTACTTAAAGCACTTTGTATAGCGTCAAACTCTGCACTTTTCTCATCGTCTTCATATGTAGAAACAATCTTTGTTCTTGTTAAATCAAATACAGAACTTGAAGGAGTATCACCCATCACATGAGTTACATTTAATAATGAACTAGAAAGTGTAGCTGTACCGTTTAAGTCTGTTAAACTACTATTTAAAGTTACGGTATCAGTATCACCGCCACCTGCAGCTGCCGAAGAACTTGAGCTTGAAGATTCAGAACTTGACTCACTTGAAGACTCAGAACTTGCTTCACTTGATGACTCAGAACTTGCTTCACTTGATGACTCAGAACTTGCTTCACTTGATGACTCAGAACTTGCTTCACTTGATGACTCAGAACTAGTTACAGTATCATCTACTACTGTTGCAGTATCACCGGCAGTATCTGCAGTTTCTTCTACTAAGTCTGCAAAATCTGCAATATCTTCTGAAACTGCATCTAGTGCATCACTATCTATTGCATCTGAAGTTATATCTCCATCAGCAATAGCATCTTCAACAACACTGTTAATAATAGAATCAACATTTTCAGCAGATACATCACCTTCAATATCAGCAGTTTGTACACCAACCTCTAAGATCATATCAACTGTAAGACCAGCTTCCTCTAATGCCTCATATTGAGTTGCCGCTGATTCAAGTAGATCATCTGTTAAGAAATTATCAGAGAAAGTTGAAGCATCTACAGTATCACCTGCATCTGCTGCAGCTAATTCTGTTTCCAATTTTGCTTCAATACCGTCTACACCACCAAGCATAGCTATAGATTCAGTCATTGTCACTGCTTCTGATGCAGCTGTTGTAATATCGGCAAGTGTATCAGCTTCAGCAATCGCTTCAACTTTTTCCTCTATAGCTTCCGTAACAACTTCTGTTGCTTTTGATTTAGCTTCTAAAATAGCATCTACATCTGCATTTTCAGCAGCAAGTTCTGTCATATCCATACTTGTAACCGTATCAACGATACTTTGTGCGATCTCCGCTACAGCATTTAGTTTTTCAGAAAGATTTTCAACTACAACCTCATCAGCAACCTCTACTGCAACCTCTGTAGATATCTCGGCTGTGTTTTCCATAATATCATCAAAAGACTCACCACTGTCTAGTTTATCAGCTACTATATCCATAACAGCATCCATAACAGC
>JAYEMD010000028.1:4138-24742 GCA_034717895.1 Campylobacterota bacterium
CAACCTCATCAGCAACCTCTACTGCAACCTCTGTAGATATCTCGGCTGTGTTTTCCATAATATCATCAAAAGACTCACCACTGTCTAGTTTATCAGCTACTATATCCATAACAGCATCCATAACAGCATCCATAACAGCTTCCATTGTGGACTCTGCATCTTCACCTGAAGCAACAGACTCTGCCATAGTCTCTGCAGTTTTTTGAACAACTAAAGCTTTTTTAATTGCACTGGCAGCATCAGCTCTTTGTGTTGCATTACCTGTTTTTAACATAGCAATAGGGTCAGCTACTAAAATAGAAGCAGGTATCCCAAGCTGTTGAGCAATTTTAGTTTCAGCTGCTGCTTTACTTGTACCTTTTTCAACCAGTGAAGTAACTAAAGTAGTTAATGGAGTAACAACCACTTCTTCACCCTCTTCACCCACAGGAGCTTTTAGAACCCCTTCAAAAACCTCGCCGGTAGCAGTATCCACACCACCTTTTACAGATACTACATCTGTTGTATCTGCAGTAGGAGTATAGGTAATACTCCATGCACCGTTAGCATCTGTAGTTGTACTACTACCTCCGGCAGTCACCGTAGCATCTTCTATGTATCCATCAATCGCTACACCTGAAATAGTTTTCAGTGTTGGCTCATCATCAGCTGAATCTTTACTAGAGCCGCCACAACCAGTTAATAGAACAGCACCTAAAATAGCAGTACTAGCTGCTATACTTAAACCTTTTCTTACTTTTATAAACATCTTTTCCCCTTGTATAAGAATAAATTTGGTTAATTGTATCATTACTTTTATAAAAGATTATAATTTTTTTTTAAAATTTTTTTTTTTTTAAAAATTTCTTAAAATTATAAAAAATTGTAATCTGTATGTAACTATTATCAACACTATTATATGATATTCTTATAGTAAATAAAAATTATCTTTTTATTATATAGAAAAAACTACTTCCGCTTCCGCTGAAAAAGCTGTTTTTAGGTAAATTATAATTTTCTAGAAGCAGTTGAGGGTAGTTATCAAGTGCAGGCAGATAAAGGTCATTTGCGCTGTTTATATTCATACTATTTAAGATATCTATACTTTTCATATTTAAAAGCTTATTAGCTTCCTCTTTTGATATCTCATTATAATACTTATCTCTAAAACTTGTAAATATTTTTCCCGTATTACATTCAATCTTTGGAGTAAATGTTTTTATATCCAAAATCTCTTCATCAAAAGGCTCTACTTTTTCCCCTATTCCTGTTACATTTGCACTATCGTATTCATATATAAAAAAAGGTACATCTGCACCTATTGTTTCAGCTATTTTGGAAAGCTGATCTTTACTCAATCCTAAATTAGCTATCTCGTTTACCATAATAATAAAGGTTGCACAGTTACTGCTGCCGCCTCCAAGACCTGCAAATTCAGGTATATTTTTCTCAACTACTACCTTATAGTTCTCAAATAGTTCTTTTATATTCTTATCTACTTCCAATAACTTCACATATGCTTTGTATATTGTATTTTGCTTTGTTTCACACCCAAAATCACCTTCTAAAGTAAACTTTCTAAATGTTCCTTTTTCAAACTTTATAAGATCATACAGATTTTTCACTCTTACAAATCTTGAAACAAGTTCATGGTACGAACCTCTTTTTCCGGCTATTTTTAAAAAGATATTTACTTTTGCATATGATAATTTTGTATATACATTATCCATCTAAAAGTACCTTGTTTAGTATATACTTTACCTCTTTATTTTTAATCTCCACTACTGCAAAAAAGGTATCAAAGGCTATAAGGTACTCACCATCCTCTTTTGTTTCAAAGTAATTTATATCAAGCCTTTTACCAAGATCAAACCACTCTTTGGTTCCTGTGTAGTTGTTTCTTGGCAGATCCAAGTACTCCAATGGATTTAAGGCTTTTTCATCATCAAAATAAAACTCACCCTCATAAAGCCTTTCAAGATAAGATAGTGTACCAACCTTACCTAATCTCTCTAAAAGTATCTGAGCCATACTTCTTATGTAGCTTCCCTCACTTACGGTTATATCAAATGTTATAAAGGGATGGCAATAGTTTATAAACTTTAGATCATAAACTTCAGAAGTGATCTTTTTTAGATCAAAATCTATCCCCTCACGGGCTAAACTATAGGCTCTTTGCCCATCTATTTTTTTCGCACTGTATTTAGGGGGAAGATACTCTAAGGTACCCAATAAACTTTGAAGTTGTTTTTTTATATTTAACTCATCCAGTTTTGGTATATCTTTTATATCATAAATATTTTCATTGTCCAAGGACTCACTTTGAGCCCCTAAAAAGATTGTAGCCCTGTAAGACTTTGGAGTTTTCTTTAAAAATCTAAAAAGCTTAGAATACTGCCCAAATGCAACTATCAAGCAACCGCAGGCAAAAGGGTCAAGAGTACCGCTAAACCCTGCTTTTTTATTTTTATATTTTCTTTTTATCCTGTTTAAGTAGAAATTACTACTTATAAACACAGGCTTTTTTACAACAAATAATCTATTCATATTTTCCTATTTAGACTTTTTCTACAAATGACGATAATATATCTCTTTTAGAACCGCCAAAATTTATTTTCAATTTCAGATCCTTACCAGCTTTTTGTACAGCTAAGACTCTTCCCATTCCAAAGATCTTGTGTTTTACAAGATCATCTTTTTTAAATGCAGTGTTCTTTTCTATAGTCAGACTCCCTTTTATAAGATCTGATTCTGTTAAAAACCTGCTTTTTATAAGCTGGGTTCTTCTACCTTTATAAAATCTGCTGTGTACAAAACTAAGAGTTAGTTCATCTTTTGCTCTTGTAAATGCCACATATCCAAGACGTCTCTCCTCCTCTATGTCACTGCCGTCACCGATAATAGGAAAGAACCCCTCCTCCATACCGATAACAAACACATGCTTAAACTCTAAACCTTTACTTGCATGGATACTCATAAGTGAGATATACTGATCACTTATCTTATCTGCCGCACTTTCTAATGATATCTCATTTAAAAAGTCTTCTAAGCCAAGATCAAGATTTTGAACAAAAAAGTCTCTTAGATAACCGTAAAACTCATCTATATTTGCTATTCTGTCATCTGCATCTATACTTTTTATATAGGTTGTCTTAAAATCAAAAGTCTCTTCAAACAGATCTATAAATCTCATCTTTGCAGTTTTTAAAATATCTTGCAGGTCTTCAATAGATGCCATAAATACTTTTAAGGTTCTACTGTTCTTTTTCCCTACAAGGACTGCCAGCTCTTCCGGGGTATATTCACTTATGATGCTAAAAATTGATCTTGCTTTTTGATGAGACTCGGTTTCAAGCTTATCTATTGTTGTTTTACCGATACCTCTTTTAGGTTTATTGATGATACGTTTTATAGAAAAATTATCATTACTGTTTGTTATAACCCTAAAGTAAGCTATAAGATCTTTTATCTCAGCTCTTTCGTAGAATTTTACGCCGCCCACAAGCTTATAGTTTACATTTGATCTTACAAGACCCTCTTCTAAGGCCCTGCTTAGTGCATTGACCCTAAACAATACGGCTATATCTTTTGCACTTTCACCTGAATCGATCAGCTTTTTTATATCATCTACAACTTTTCTAGTCTCTTCATTTTCATCATTTGACTCATAAAGCTTAATACTGTTTCCCTCATCTCTTGTACCCACAAGCTTTTTACCAAGCCTGTCTCTATTATGTTCAATAAGTGCATTTGCATGAAATAGTATTTTATGTGTTGATCTGTAATTTTCTTCAAGTTTAATAGTTGTTGCATCGTTAAAAGTGTCGGCAAAAGAGAGTATATTTTTGATAGTTGCACCTCTCCAGCCGTAAATTGACTGATCATCATCACCAACCACACAAAGATTATCGTGTGTTACACATAATTTTTTTAACAGTTTATATTGAAGTTCATTGGTATCTTGGTACTCGTCAACCATTATATACTGATATCTTTGACTTGTTTGTTGTGCCAACTCTTCATTTTCATTTAATATTTTATATGTTAATAAAAGCAGATCATCAAAATCCACAAGATTATTTGCTTCAATATATTTTTCATATTTTTCATAAACATCTGCTATTTGTGTATAATATTTATCTTGTGCGGAAGCTTTTGCATCTTCTACACTCATAATAGAGTTTTTGAATTTTGATATCTCTGAAGCTAAAGTAGCAGTTGTAATATCTTTATCGATAGTTTTTAAAATTTTCTTTTTATCATCACTATCTATAATCACAAAATTGTTTTTTCTATTTAATTGATTTATATTGAATTTTAAAAATAGAAGTCCAAACTTATGAAAGGTACATAACAAAGGGGGGTAAGAGATATTTTGAGTATCGATTAAAGAGTATGCTCTTTCCCTCATCTCCGTGGCTGCTTTATTTGTAAAAGTCAATGTAAGAATTGATGCAGGATCAATACCTATTGATATCAAATATGCCAGTCTGGTAGTTATAGTCTTTGTTTTACCGCTTCCGGCACCTGCAAGTATCAATAACGGACCGTCAATATGTTTGGCAGCTACTTTTTGTGATTCATTTAGTGTATCTAACATCTCTTTTCTTTCTTAAAATTATAGTATTAATTATACCATAATTTACTAAAAATAAAAAAATTTTAAATCTTTTTATTACTTTTGCTAATAATTAATAAAACTTTATATAAATCTATGTTATCATTATAATTAATAAAACTTAAAAAAGGTTGCGTATGTTATCAGATTTTACCAAATTAAATACATTTTTAACAGTAGTTAGAGAGAAGTCTTTCTCTAAGGCTTCTGCAAAATTGGGTATTTCTCAACCGGCTGTAACACAGCAGATGAGATTTTTGGAAGATTATTTAGGTACTGCTATCGTTGATAGAAAAAAGAACGGTATAAGACTTACAAAAGAGGGTGAGAAACTGCATCAAATAGCTCAAAAGCTTGATAAAGTTATATCTAACAGTGAAAAAGAGATATTAAAAATAATCAATAAAGATATCACTTTTATATTCGGTGCTTCAAATGCAATAGGGAACTATATCTTACCTACTTTTATGAACGATATAAAAGAGAAGATCGACAATGATGTAAGTGTAGCGGTAAGTTCAAGTGCGGAAGCGATAGAGGAATTAAAAGATAAAAAAGTAGATATGGCTCTTATTGAGTCTCCTGTTTTTGAAGACGGTGTAATATACAGGGAGTGGATGGAAGATGAGATTGTTATATTCTCAAACCAAAAACTCCCTAGACGTGTAAAAGATGAGGATCTTTTATCTTTCAAGTGGGTATGTAGAGATCCGGACAGTCACACAAGAAAGGTATTCAAAGAAAATCTTGAGCAGGCGGGATTAAGTGATTGTGATACGTTTAACGTAGTTGGTCAAGCTTCGTCACCTACTGCAATCGTTCAAACGATACTTCACAGTTCAAAAGAGGATACACCTACATGTTCTATTGTATCGTCACATGCTATAGAAGATCTTGTAAAATCAGGAGTGCTGTTTGAGTCAAGACTTCCTGCAATAAAAATGAAAAGAAAACTTTATATTGCGTACTTAAAAGAGAGAAAGCATGATGCATTTATAGAGAATGTTATCAGTTACCTTATGAGTGTAGCTAAATAAGTAAAGTTAAAATCAATTAAAAAAGGGAGGTGATATTCACCTCCCTTTTTTTATCCCCTTTAAACTCTAACGTGCATAACCCGTTGATCTAAGTTCACGTATAACACTGACTTTTATCTCTCCGGGATACTGTACCTTCTCCTCTATCTCATTTGCAATTTCCGTTGATAGTAATATCGACTCATCATCATTTACGAGATTTGCATTTACTATTACTCTTAGTTCTCTACCTGCATTAATAGCGTAAGCATTAGCTACACCATCATGTCCCATTGCTATAGATTCAATCTCTTCAACCCTTTTTAGGAAACTTTCAAGTACCTCTCTTCTGGCTCCCGGTCTTGCTGCACTTAGTGCATCTGCCGCACAAACTGCCGCAGATTCTATAGATGTTGCCTCTTCGTGTCCGTGATGTGCATAGATTGCATTTATAACCTCTTCCGGCTCTCCAAACTTTTTACAAAGATCAGCCCCTATATCTACGTGAGATCCAGGGATATCGTGAGTAAGAGCTTTACCGATATCATGCATAAGCCCCGCACGTCTTGCTAAAATAGTATCCCCTCCAAGCTGTGAAGCTATAAGTCCTGCTAAATTAGCAACCTCCAAGGTATGCGCCAAAGCATTTTGACCGTAACTTGCTCTGTATCTTAGTTTTCCTACAAGGTGTATTAGTTCTTTATGCATATTTTTTATACCTAAAGAGGCAACTGTTTCTTCCCCCTCTTTATCGATATTTTCATCAAACTCTTTTTTTACACTATTATAAACCTCTTCTATTCTTGCAGGGTGTATCCTTCCATCCTCTAAAAGCTCCTCTATAGTTCTTGTAGAGATCGCTCGTCTGTAAAGGTTAAAACTGCTCACTGTAATTGTATTTGGAATATCACCTATAATAATATCTACACCCAAACAGAACTCAAGAGCTTTTATATTTCTACCCTCTTTACCTATTATCTTACCCTTAGCTTCTTCATCGGGAAGAGGAATATTGTTTATCAATCTTTCGGCTGCAAACTCACCTGCATATCTTGTAACCGCATGGGAAAGGATATTGTTTACTTCAGACTTTGAATTTTTTTGTGCAATTTTATACTCTTTTCTAAACATAGAAGCTATCTGAGCTCTGTTATCCTCTTTTACCTGTTCAAGCATAAGATCTTTTGCTTCTTCACTTGTTAAGCCGCTTGCATTTTCAAGTACTTTTACTACTTTTTTTAGCTTATCCTCTACAGCTCTTTTTTGATTCTCCAGCCCTTTTTTTAGTGCGTTAACTTCACTTTTTGTATTCTGAATATCATTTTTTTCTTTTTTTATAGAGCTTAAATGTTCCTCAATTATACTGTTAAGTTCACGCTCTTTTTTTTCTAAATCTCTTTTTGTACCTTTAAACTCTCTATCGTAATCTTTTTTTGCTTTTAACTTTGCTTCTTGTAATAAAACCTGAGCTTCATGTTCAATAACTTTTGCTTTTGCAATTGCCTGTTCCGTGTATATTTCATATTTTGCAGCATTTATCTTATTTGCGGTAACAAATCCGACAATTGATGCAACTACAGCTGCCAAAGCAGCAATAACTATTATTTCCATTTTAAAAACCTTCTTATGTAATTATATAATCAGGCCTAATATCATATTTATCTGTTACAACATCGTTTGTATAACACATAGTAAGCTGTGTAAAAACCGTTACCGGTTTTTTTTGCAAGGTGGGAAAAAATCTATCATACATACCTGCACCAAAACCAACTCTTCTAAATGTACAGTCAACTCCAACAATAGGAACTATTACCATATCTAAAGATATTTTATTATTTTTAAACCTTGATGCTACAGGCTCTTTTATTCCAAATCTTTTTTTTCTTAAAGGGAGCCTGTACTTTACTGGTACAAATGACTTATCTTTCATAAAAGGTACATAAACCTCTACATCTTTTCGTTTTCTTAAAATATTTATTAAAAATCTTACATCCACTTCATTATCAAGGGGTATATAAAGTAATATATTTTTAGGCTTATGTAAATCTATAATTTTTAAAATCTTTAAACAGATAGTTTTATCTTTTTTTATTTTTCCGTTTTTACTGTCGTATTGTAACTTCTTAAAACATAACTTTCTAAAGTTATCTTTAGTCATATTAAGCCTTTTTAGGATAAAATCCGCTTTATATTCTATCCAAAGGAACTAAAAATGAAGTTTAAAAATATTGCTATTTTTTCTATTTTGACACTTACTCTGATAACAGGTTGTGACGATAAGAAAAAAATAGAAGAATCTGATATTGTAACAAATGATAAAAAAACAGTACAAAAACAAGAAAAACAGGAGAACAAGCCTTTTACCTTTAATCTTGTAACGGCACAAAGTAAAGAGTTAAAGATAATTGCCGATTCTAAAAACGGTTGGAAATTTGTAGGTTATGAAGATAAAGTGGTACTTCTTGACTTTTTTGGTACTTGGTGTCCCCCTTGTAAGGCAGAGATACCTCACCTTAACAATATAAGAAAAAAACTGGGTAAAGATTTTGAGATAATAGGTATAGATGTTGGTCCAAGAAGAGGGGGAGTTACACCTTTAGATGAGCTAAACAGTTTTATAAAAGATTTTAAGATCAAATACCCCGTAACTGCGGGAGCTGATAACGGTATGCTATTTAGTGCCGTTAGTGAATTAAACCCTTCAGGTTCTATCCCTTTTATGATATTGTTCAATAAAAAAGGGCAATTTGTAAAACACTATGTTGGTATGACACCGGAAGAGATGTTAACGAGAGATATTGAAGCTTCTATAAAGATGAAATGATGTTTGGCATATTTAAAAAATTCAAAAAGAACAAAGAAGAGATAAAAGAGCAGGAGGTTATTGATCAAACTCCTATTCTTGAAACTAAAGAAGAAACTAAAGAAGAGCAAAAAACAGTTGAACTTGAACAAAATGAAGATATTATCCAAAAAGACACGATTGAAGAGAAAGAGATAATTCACCATGACAATATTGTAGATGTTCAAGAAGAAAAAAAGCAGATCAAAGAGGAAAATAAAGTTGAATCAAAAGGGTTCTTTGCAAGAGCTTTAGAAAAAACAGTGGGAAACTTCAAATCAATTGTTCCAAAGAAAAAAGAAAAAATCGAGTTTGATATCATTGAAGAGCTTTTAATAGAAGCTGATATGGAATACGAGATAGTGGAAAAAGCTATGGACGGTCTTCCCGAGATGATAAAAAGAGATCAACTAAGGCATAGACTGGTATCACTTTTTGAACATGCCCCTGAAGTTGATTATGATAATATTCCAAAACCTTTCATTGAGCTTATTATCGGAGTAAACGGTGCAGGTAAAACTACCACAATTGCTAAGTTGGCAAATATGTACAAGCAAAATGACAAAAAAGTTATTCTTGGTGCCGGAGATACCTTTAGAGCAGCTGCTATCGAACAGCTTTCAACTTGGGCCGATAAACTTGAAATACCTATTGTAAAAACAAAACAGGGACATGATCCAAGTGCCGTAGCATATGATACTATCCAATCAGCCGTGGCAAAAGGTTTTGATCATGCTATTGTTGACACGGCAGGGAGACTTCAAACACAAACAAATCTTGCAAATGAACTTAAAAAAATAGTAAAGGTTTGTAACAAAGCACATGAAGGTGCTCCTCATCAAAAGATAATGATCCTTGACGGTACTCAAGGAAACACTGCAATTGCTCAAGCTAGAGCATTTAATGAGATGATAGGAATTGACGGTATAATTGTAACAAAACTAGACGGAACTGCTAAAGGTGGTGCTTTGTTTAGCATCTCAAATCAGCTTGAACTTCCAATATTTTATATAGGTATCGGTGAAAAAGCTGATGATATTATCCCTTTTAGCCCTGATGAATTTGTAGATAGTCTTCTTGACGGGATATATACATAATGTCAAAAGAGGAACATGTACCTTGTAAAAACTGTAAAAGTGATATAAGGAAAAAATCAAGAAGATGCCCATACTGCGGCATACTAAACCCAACAGTTACCATAAAAGAGGTTATGGTAACAATGATCATTATGATTATTGTAATGTATGGATTTACTTACTTTACGAAGTGATAGTGTAACCTATCACTTCATCTAAAAACACCCCTATATCCTCTTTACCGCATACTGCGAAATTATTCTTGATAAATTGACCCATACCTTTACCGTCACGATTTAAAATAGGAACTATCTTTATACCCGTAATCTCCGATAAAAAATGTGTATCATCCGTACCGCTTTCATAAGAGTGATTTAAAATAGACCTGGAAAAGTTGTTTAGTATATGATAATATATATGGTGAAACTCTATCTCTTTTAATTCCAAAGCAAAAGTATGACTTACTATTTTCCATTCATATGAGACTACAGGCTTTAGTTTTTCAACTCTTATATTAATACCTATCTCTTCTTTTATCTCACGAACTAAAGCTTCCTGTAATGTTTCACCCTCTTCAACCGTACCACCCGGAAATCCGATCCTCCCGTCCCATCTGTCTATCATTATCATTGCGGGACATTTGATATGGGTCTGATCTTTAAAATATTTCCAAGGGGATATCTCTTCAACATATATAATTAAAAAAACCGTATTTTTCTTATCCTGAACATTTTTCCCAAATTCTACTCTTTTTTTTTCCAAACTCAACTCTTATTATATTAAATTTTAAAAGAAAACAATATCAAGCTCTACTGATATGATAACTTCATCACTACTTACAGCACCTTCATTATCGGTTACTGAAGCATAACCCCAGCTGTTTCCTCCGCTGGCACCACCGCCGCAACCTGTAAAGATTACTAATAAGATCCCTATAAAGATATAAAATAACGACTTTTTATACATTCTTCACCTTTTTATTTAAAACTCTTTAAAATATTGTATATTGATAAATGGACCGTCATATGTTGTTTCTCCCTTATAAACAGAATCCTCTATATCAAATGTTTTTGACTGATATCCAAATGAGATCAGACTGTTTTTCAACATTATACCTTTTAATCCACCCGATAGATAATAATCAATAAGTGAGATATTCTCCCCTGCCCCGTATTTTAAGCCATAGGATAAAATATATTTATTATTGAAGTTATGCTCTTTTTCTATCCCCAGAGCATATATATTGTAATCTAAATCAATATCTGTTTTATTTTGATTATCCGCAACAGTGATATTTTTACTAAGATTGTAAAAGTCGGCACCTATATCAAAATCATAAATATTATATCTGTACCCCGCATTGAATATTGTACTATCAACCTTTGTAGTAATATTATCATTAGCTGTATATGTATAGTTATCAACAATTATATTACTGTTTAAAGTTGAGCTAACAGTGCTGTTTAGCGGTGTATAGTTTAAATACCCTTTATGTTTCCCCTGTTTGTAGAATACACTTGGAGTAAAACCGTTTATGGTTTTATTAAGATTTAAATCACTATTAAAATCTATAGTGCTGCTAGATGTTCCAAACTTGAATTCACCGGACAAAGATGATGGGAAATATTTTAATTTTATTCCCGCTGTTTTATAGTTTTTTTGATCAAATATATCATTATTTAGATATATTCGTTGAAGATCTTTGGGGATATAGATGATCTCATCTTGTTTAAAATCATCTTCTTTTCTATAAGAAACAGGGGCACTATCATCTAAAGGTTTTATATCTTTGATATTTAGATCTATTTTATGATAGATCAGATCATTGTTTTGTTCCTTTGTAGAGATCTGTTCATTATTTGTTTTGAGCATTGGAAGATAACTTTTTTTATTCTCTAATGAGGTTTGACTATTTATTTGTTGCTCTAAAGTTACTTGAGAGATATTACTATTTTGATAATCCTCATCATCTATATTCATCTGCTCTTCATAACTGTTATCATAAGGCAATAGATCATTAACATAAACTTCCTCTACCCTATATGATCTTTCATTATTGGATCTATCTTTTGATGATATGTTTTTTGTTTTTCTAATATATGCACCATTAAAACAGTGCTCCTGTAATAATTTCAATAATGCATTTTTAGTTTCTTTATAGGTGTTATATGATTTATAGTTTACAAAATATCTATTATCTCTTATTTTTTCAATTGATATGTTTTTTTTATAGTTTTTGGGAATTTTATTTACAAAATTATCGGCACTTTTTAAACTTGAGGTGGTAGCCAACCCTATAGTCCAAGCTTTTAAAGCCTTTTTATTTGTATCTCTTATATTTATTTTTCTTATATATGCACCTGAAATATCAATTTTTCCAAGAGCTTTTTTTGATTTATAATAGTTGTTAAATAAGCCGTAATTAACATGATATTTATTCTCATCTATTTTGTTTATAGATAAACTGTTTTTAAATTTATCTGAATTTTTATCTACAAAAGCTTGTGCATTTTTCAAAGTTGTTGTTGATGAGACCCCAATAGTCCATCTATCCTGTGCATCTAAAGATAAACAAAATACGGTCACCAATAATAATTTATAAGTTTTTTTCAACTATTCCACCTTTACTTTTACTAGATAAGTTACTGATTAGATTATATTATAATTCTTTTTAAAATCTATAAATATGGGTGAAAATATTTAGGGCACCTCTAAAAAACAGTAGTGATAAGATTGGTTCTATATCTAATCAAACAATATCACAAAACTCCAATGATCTATTAGCAGGTCTTTGAAGTTGATTATTACCTTTTATATAAAGATTTTTTAACTTTAACAGCTTTTCAAAGTTTTTCGGTAAAGATGATATCTCATTATCCTCAATATCTAACTCTATGAGATTTTCAATCTCGCTTATACATAAAGGCAGCTCCTTTAATTTATTTGCAGAAACACTTAAATGATTAAGGTTTGTAAGTTTACAAATACTATTAGGCAGTAGTTCTAATTTATTGTTATCTAAAGTTAATATTTGAAGATCTTCCAGCTTACTTATATCAAAATCCAGACTGCTTATATTATTATCATTTAAATTCAATCTTATTAACATATCATGAGCCTCTAATGATGGAAGATCTCTTATCTCGTTTCCCTCTAAAAGTAAAGTTTCAAGCTCCTCTATTTTACCTATAGAAGATGGGAGTGAGTGAAACTCATTGTATGAAAGATCAAGATAATACAATGAATGCATATTATCAAACACGTCAGGAAGATATTGTAAATTATTCGTATCTAAAGAAAAATAAAGTAGTTTATTAAGCTTTGCAAGATCAGGTGAGAGATACTCTAAAGAATTTGCCGCAATGGTCAATCTTGTAAGTTTAGTCAGATTGTAAAAGCTGCCGGGAAGTGAGCTTAGCTTATTACCGTTTAAGTTACATACAACCAATGATTCCAGATCACCTATACTTTCAGGCAGCTCTTCAATCAGATTATTTTCACATTGCAGATTTTTCAGTTTTTTCAACTCACCTATAGTTTCAGGCAATTCTTTTAACCTATTTGATGAAAGCTTCAGTATTTGAAGATTCTCCAAGGCACATATAGATTCGGGGATCTGCCTTAACTTTTTTTTACTAAGGTCTAACATAGATAAATTTTTTAATTTATCACAATCTGTAGGGATATATGAACTAAAGCCGTTGCTTTTTATCCATCTAATAAAATCATCTAAATTTGTTTCCATAATATCCTACCTATTGTTCATTTGATCGATTAAAAAATCTATCTCTTCATAGTCTATCTCACCGAACTGTGTCATATTATAAAGTGCCATTAAAGGTCTTCTGCAACATGTCTTGTTACATTCAGTCACCAGTTTTTTTGCTTTTTTATATGGAAGATCTGTCTCTTTAAAGATCTCAACTGCCTGCGCTACATTTTTATCCCCGCATTCACAAATGATCTTTGAAGTTAGAGCTTCCATATTAAATCCTTTAAAATTGTCCCAATTTGAAAGGGAACCATTGTTGAATGTCTACTTTTAACGCATTGAATAGATCAATGCTAAAGTAGGCAAATCCTAAAGAAGTGAACGAGTTCACTTTATTTTAAAAAGTCGTGTTTAGATTTAAACTCTAAAACAGGTTCCATAGCTTTTTGTATATCGACACTTAGCTGCGGTAACTTATCATAATCAACCCAGATAGTATCCTCTACTATATCGTGTATCTCTCCTGCTATCTCTGTAACTTTTCTTTTATACTTTGCGTACTCTTTTTTTATCTCTTTTTGCTCTTCTGTAAATGCCATTTTTTCTCCTTTAAAATTAAAATCCGTATATTGACTCCAAATCAATATTTGGTTTTTTGTTTTTATATATCAGTTTGTAATCATCTTTTAACACAAAATTATATGACTCGTAAAGTTCTCTTATCTCTTTTACATCTTTAGGTATAAAAGAGATAAGTCTTTTTAGACCCCTGTGGTATATCACACCCCTTAAAAGCTTTTCTGCATCACTAAATGCTTCATCTACCATAATCCATGGGGATATTTTTACTGCAGACTGCCCTATGGCATATGAGTGTTGAAACCCAAAATCGGTTGATAGAAACAATGATGATGATTTGCTGAGTATTTTTGATATATAATCTATTCTATTTTCATTAAAAGCCTTGGTATCAAGCTTATTTATAATAGATAAATAGTTCTCTCCCCCTATACTTTTTGCCGTAGCATTGGAAAAATTAAAAGCAGCCCCACCGCTTGAATAGAGAGCTTTTTTAAAGTTGGCAAACTCTTTAAATCCAAACTCTTTAAATATATCAAACTCTTTGATTGAAGCCATAAAGATTATAGACTTTTCCTTCTGCTCAATATTGTTTAAAAGTAACTTGACCATACGTTTTTTATACTCATCTAAAAAACCTTCTTTATAATAAAAGTTATTTATATAGATACTATTTTCAAAACTGTATGCAGATATAAATCCATAAAGCTCTTCACCCTCGTAAGCACCGAAACAAAGACTTTGATCTTCATTAAATGTATTTATAACTAGATTTTCATCTATTAAAATCTCTTTAGCTAAAGTTTTTATATCCGATTGGAAACTATTTTTTCTTATCCACCCTATGAACATAGATACAACTCTTTTAACTCTTCTTGTGACATCACCCTTTTTCTGTTTGTCACTATCTCTCGTACTTTTGGTAAGATATTGTTTACCTTATCCATATTTGGTTTTATACCTATTTTATCCAGATGATAAAGAAGTGTAGAACTACCTGAGTGTTTTCCTATAGGGAAATATCTGTTAAGCCCAACCTCTTCCGGTTCAAAGGCTTCATAGGAGTTTTTACTTTTTATCATACCGTTTACATGGATACCCGATTCATGTGCAAAGATATTTTTACCGACAATCGGTCTGTTTGTCCCTATAGGTTTGTTTGAAGCTAATGAAACTGTATTAACAAGATCTATTAATTTATCTGATCTTATCTCTCTTTTTTCATTAAACTGATGGGTAAGGGACATCAACACCTGCTCAAAAGAAGCATTTCCGGCCCTCTCACCTAAACCTATAACGGTAGTGTTACAGCTTTTTGCTCCCGCTTCAATTCCTGCTATTGATGTGGCAGTTGCCATACCAAAGTCATTATGTGTATGCATCTCTATATCAAGTAGATTCAAAGCGCTTAAAAACGATATGTTTTCATAGGTTTTATAAGGGGTTAGATTTCCAATAGTATCACAGTATCTAAATCTATCAGCTCCCAACTCATACCCCAAATGTAGAATATCTTTTAAAAAACTATTTTCACTTCTACTTGCATCTTCCCCGCCTATACAAACAAAAAGACCCTCTTTTTTTGCTGTAGTCACTACTGTTTCCAGGTTTTTTAAAAGCTTAGATATATCTCCGCCGAATTTAACATCTATAAGTGTTTTTGATACAGGGATAGATAGATCAACAGCTTTCACTCCGCACTTTAACGATGCTTCAAGATCACTCACAGTAGCTCTGTTCCAGCTCATAATGGGTATAGGAAGATTTAGATTTAGTATCTCTTTTAATTCATCTTGCTCTTTAGTTCCCATAGCAGGGATACCCACTTCTAGTTCATCAGCTCCTGCTTCATATAAAAGCTGTGCTATTTTTAGTTTCTCATCAATGGTAAAAGATACATAAGGTGCCTGTTCGCCGTCTCTTAGTGTAGTGTCGTTTATAATTGCCATCATATTTACCTCTATTAATAAACATTATGCAATATCTATTCCTTTAGAATATAATCATCCGTTAAACTCTATTGGCTATATTATAAAATAAAGTATATCTATAGCTTTAATTTTAGTTTTTAGGTGATAATCTAACTGATTCTATCCAACCAGTAGTTAGGTCTTCTACTATTATGCATCACTGCAATAATAAAAATTTCTTTTTCTGTTGATTTATAAATTATAGAGAAAGGGAATCTATTTAAAATATATCTTTTAAATCCATATTGAAAAGTTGCCCAAGTTTCTGGAAAATTCTGAATGGCTGTATATCCATCTTCAAGTTCATCTAAGTAGCTATCTCCTAATCCTTGAAGTTTCTCTTCATACCATTCATATGAGCCTTTAATATCACTAACAATATCAGGATGAAAAGACAATGGTTTCATATTAAGATAATACTTGTTTTTTGATATGATCCCAACTTACAGTTTGTACTTTTTTGGAATCTATATCTTCATATCTTTTTTTAGCAAGATTTGCCCATTGTATATCTGAATCATTATCATGAGTTTCATCCATAGAAGCAATTAAAAACTTCATCAAATAATTTTTTTCACTCATTGATAAAACTTGTACATCCTCTATAACTCTATCCATAATTTTAGTCATGAACCAACTCCTCTAATTCAGATTTAGTTTATTATAGCATATATTAACATAAGAATTAAACGAACAATTGAACTAGGAGATTATCCCAGTTCATTATCTTTTTGTGAGAAGAAGTGTTTTAGTACAGCATCGTGTACAGACTTTTCAATAGGCTGAAGTGCATAAGACTCATCAGCAATTAAATTAATAGATTGAAGCTCAGACATTGGACAATCTCCTATTTTTTCTGTTAATAAAATATCAACATCTTTTAGTGTTGTTTTTATCTCCTCAATAGGATTATCACCATCACAATTCTCAGCCCCGCTACAATATGAGCTTTCTATTTTTCTGTGCATAACAAACTTTATACCCTTATCACCTGCTTCATATACAATAAACTCTTGTGCAGATCCAAAGTGCATATTTATCATACCCTCTCCACCTGTTGTAACCGCTACAAGTTTAGTCTCACCTGTTGAACTTAGTTCCATTTTTGTAGCATTTTCAAGTTTTACTCTGTCATTTGCAGCATCTAAATGTGCTCTCCAGTTTTCAATAACTTCATGTTTAGCAGCACGTGCTTTTATATTGTATTTTTTCTCTAACTCTTCAAAACTAAGTGCCGCAAATGATTCTTTTGTAAACTCATCACCTTTATCTTCACCTATAAGCCCGACCGCATCTGCTCTACATTGTCTGCAGTGTTTCATAAGATTCATATCCATACCGCAAGCTTCCTGTGCTGCCATTGTTTCTTGGTCTGTTGCACTTGGAACTCCATCTAGTCCAAATTTTGTACCAAATTCAGGACTTGAAAGTAGCGGCATAATATTGTGTAAAAACACTTTCATCTCTTTTAATTTTTTAGCCACATTTGGAAGATCTTTATCATTTACCCCGGGGATTAAAACAGAGTTTGCTTTTACTAAAATTCCCCTTTCAGTTAACATCTTGATACCCTCAAGCTGTTTCTCTAAAAGTATCTTTGCGCCATCTTTACCCCATACTTTTTTATGATTCCAGTGAATCCACGGGTATATCTGAGATCCTATCTCACCTGTAGTATCAACGGTATTGATTGTAACAGTTACATGATCTACATTGTACTTTACAATTTGGTCAATATACTCTGAAAGTCTAAGTCCATTTGTAGATAAACAAAGCTTTAGATCAGGTGCTTTTTCCTGAAGCATCCTAAATGTATCAAAAGTCTTTTTAGGATTTGCCAAAGCATCTCCCGGACCTGCAACCCCTACAACAGATAACTGCTGTATCTCACCACCCACATAAAGTACTTTTTTTACAGCTTCTTCTGGATTTAATTTACCGCTTGTAACCCCCGGTCTGCTCTCATTTGAACAGTCATATTTTCTATTACAGTAATTACACTGTATATTACATGCAGGAGCTACAGGTACATGTATCCTTGCATAGTGCTGATGTGCCCCCTCACTGTAACATGGGTGATTGTTTATCTTCTCTTGTACGGCTAATGCCTCAGGATCATTTGGATCAAAACCTTGGTTTCCTTGAAAGCCCGTATCTGTAGATGTACCGCATCCGCCTGTTGAACAACTCATATTTTATCCTTTCTATTATTTTAGATATAATTTTAAATTCTGTTTAACTCTATTCAATAAGTGTTCCGTTTGATCAATCAGTAGGTATATTTTCCCTTGATTCTCTTTGTTCATATGTTATTTGTTCCCTAAACGGTCTTGGCTGGTTTGCAGGGCTTAAGATACCTTTTTTCTTATGTACTCTTATGTTGTATCTACCCTCTTCCTGACCTAACAGATAATACTCATCAAACTCCTGGGTATAAGGCATATCCCATACAATAGCACCCTCTGTCGGGCATACATCTACACATTTTGGTACGGTACAATCTACACACTCTATACACTTTTCAGGTTTTACATATGTAAACTCAGGATCACTTAAAGGTGAATCATCCGCACTTACTATTGCCATTGCAGGACACTCATCAACACAAGCATCACAATTTATACAACTGTCTGTTATCATTACTGACATTTTAAACTCCTACTATTTTTTATATGCTTTTCAAAAACTATTCCGTAGACGGTACAAAAATTGCATAATAAAAGCTTATAAATAAAGAACGGCTCAAAAATGATTAAAAAGATCAAACTATTATCAATAGAGGGAAAGTAGATGAATAAAGAACTATATACGCAAAGGAACGGTTATTGAATGTATCCTAATATTATGAAAGCATACCAAAAAATAAACTATCAACATCGTGACCAGATATCGGATATCTTTTTAGCATCAGAAGAACTAAAAGTAGTAAAAAAGGTTCAACATAAACACTTATTAAATAAACTGAAAAGTGTTATTGAATATGATCTATCTGATATAAAAAACTTTTTGCAATCTTTATTGCTAAATCAAGATAAAATTCATCCCGTTATATTGGATTTTTACAAGTCTCAGATAAAAAGTAATCTACAAAAATATTCTGAACACAAACTACAAATAATGATCATTGAAAGACACCTTGATAAACTAAGAACACAAGAGAAGAAGAAAAACAATGGGTAAAATTGAAGATAAGATAAAAGAAGATTTAGTACAAAATATTTTTAATGATACCTTTAAAATATATGAGTTTATCGACAGCAGATTTAAGCTGGATGAGAAAACCAGAACAGAGGTGATTTCTAAAATAAACTCTTTGAACGATGATCTTACAAAAATCTTGAAAGAGACAAAGCTATCATAATAAATTTTAAATTATCAATTGATTAAAAACTATACATTTTATTTTATTTTTACGAAATATATTCCGATAAAATCTTTACATAAAAAATTAAAGATTTCTTTGCTTTAAACTTCTCATTTGGCTTTTTTATCTAAAAAAGAGCTGCTATGACAATAAAAAACTTAAATCGCGAACAATATCTAAAATCAACATCTACTATAAAACATATTACAAGTAAAGAATTTTCACAACAAGCTTACCGTTACTGCAACGACTACATCAGCTGGGAAGATTTCCCGTGTCTTTGCCTTGAAGAAAACGGCAAAGATGTATGTTACCTTTTTTATCATATATCAAAAGATAAAAGATATCTGACTATCGATAATATATTAACACCCTTTGAACATCGATACAAAGGATATGCAAAATATCTGCTTACATTTTTATTTAATAAATTCTCACGCGGTTCTGTTATACAAAGAGTAAAAATGTTTTGTGTTTCATCATCTTTAGAGTTTTATATGAAACTAGGTATCGATTTTTGGGGAGTTAATAAACTTGGTCAATACTATACGGAATTTCCAATTCCTAAAAACGGTATTGATGAGATAAGAACTCTTATGAAAAATGAAACACTTAAAACACTTTACAATAGAGAATTAAAAGCTATCTATAAAAAACTAGAACTTAACGGCGATTCTTTTGACAAAAAAGAGACTTTAGTTTTTAATAGATCTCTAAAACTCATGGGGGAAAGGTATAGGTTTAAAGAACTATACAACCTCATCCACCTCTAAATCATAATATAATTGAATATTTGCATACTCTTTGTCTTTGTACTCTTTTGAGATAATTTCATAATTTAGTGCAATTAATTTTTCATTTAGACTTACATGAGAAAAATCATATATTTCTAACTGAGGAAACTTCCCCACTACATCTTTTACCGTTACTTTTTTAAAGAAATCATCCGGATTAAAAGCTTTTTTCACTATATACCCTTTCTTACATAATATCAGACTTTTATGTTCTATAATCTCTTATACATATTTTATACCTTTAAAATCGATATTAGAAAAGATACTATAGGGCATCTGTTCCATCTAAACCTTAAAAAATAGATATTAACGGTATATTATTTGCATAACTATCATAAATCAAAAGGATATATTTTGGATATAACTATTAATAATATAACTGTAACTCTACAGAAAAAAGATAGAACAATAGGAAGCGAAGCTCCGGCTATAAGGGTAAAGATGCTAAACGGTGAAACAAAAGTGATAGGGATGATGGCTGATAGTGTACAGGTGATGATCTCTCTTCCTTTTCCAAACAGCCTAAGTGATCAACTTGAAACAATTATCTCAAAACATAACAAGAGCTCAAATATCTATATAATAAGCTCTAAAAAACTTCAAAAAAATACTGACACCTCTTTTTCAAGTACAGAGTTTAAAGATTATGCTTTA
>JAYEMD010000029.1:0-24512 GCA_034717895.1 Campylobacterota bacterium
CGCTTTTACAAGAAGTGGAAAAAGTGCCATATCTATATCAAAGTTCAGACCAAAGCAAAAGATACTTGTAAGCAGTTACAATATAGATACCCTAAGAAAGCTTCAAGTTGTTTGGGGGATAGATGCAATATTTTTATCTAAGAAGCTCAATGATACCAATGAGTTGATAAAAACATTTTTAGTAAATGCTATTGATAAAAAATATATCTCTACAAGTAAAAACTATGTTCTTACTATAGGAACACATATACATATAAATCACTCTACAAACGATATAAGAATATTAGATAAGCAAAGTATTGAGTACTTAATAAAGCATTGTTAAAGGGAGTCTTAAAAAAGGGGAGGTGTTGCTACCCCTTTGTAACCACATTTGTGGGATTGATAGGGATGGTGATATTAAAGCCTGTACCTTTTTTATTTAGTCCATCAATTATTTTTATGGTGCCTAGGTGTTTTTTTACAAAGTTGAATGCATTGTATAGTCCAAGCCCCGTTCCCTTAAATACTTTTTTATTGTTGTGGGTATCATATTTTTCAAAGATAGAATCCCTTTTATCTTTGGGGATACCTATACCGTCATCTTTTATTTTTATAGTTATAAAGTGATCTTTATTTGAAACAATAGAAAAAGATATATTTCCTCCGTAAGAGGTGAACTTAATAGCATTTGAGATTATATTGTTTAATACATGATAGTGTATCTTGTCAATATCCCAGTAAACATCGGGGAGATTTTTATCAATATGGATATTAAAATTGATATCTTTTACTTTCATCTCATATTTAAAAGTGTTGCATACATCTTTGATATGATCTTGAAGATTTTCCACAAGTTCATATTCCGTATGCTCTTTACCTGCTTCGTATTTAGCCATCACTAAAATATTCTCAACCAATTTCATAATTGTTTTTGAAGCTTTTCTAGCAGCTTTTACACATTCGTTTTTTTCATCTTTTGTAAGATCATCCTCAGCCATAAGATCCAAAGCACCCATAACTGCCGTCATAGGTGATTTTAGATCATGAGTTACCATTGATAATATTTCATTGTATTCATTTTCTGTTTTCATGGGCGGAATATTACATGGTTCAGATTACAAGATAGTTACATACTATTACTCCACCAATAAAATTCCCGTAAAAAAGAGAAAAATAAACAATTTCTTACTATAATAAACCTACACTTATAATTAGTAAGGACTAAAAATGTTTAAAAATCTTTCAATTGGTCAAAAAATACATATACCGATAATAGTTTTAATGATACTAGGTATCTTTATTGTGGTTTTAAATAGTATCTATTCAATTAAAAGTATCTCTAAAGAATCCCAAGCCCAATATATCTCAAATATGAGGGATGATATTTCTCAAGGCTTAAATGAAAAGAAACAGATAGGTTTAACATCTGTTATAGCTCTGTCTAAAAATCAACAAATCATAACTGCACTTAAAAATAACGATAGAGAAAGTGCCTATAAAATACTAAATGACCTTTCCCAAACATACAAAGAGACTACAGATTATAAAAATATTAAGATACATATTCATACAAAAGATACAAAAAGCTTTTTAAGACATTGGAACAAAGAAAAATATGGTGATGATCTTTCCTCTTTTAGGTATTCTTTATTAAAAGTAAAAAAAGAGCAAAAACCTTTTGTAACAATAGAGAACGGAAGAGCAGGGATGCTTTTAAGAGGTATAGCTCCTATATTTGACAATGGTATTTATATAGGGAGTGTAGAGTCTATACAAGGTTTTAACTCTTTGGTTAAAAAATAAAAAAGATTTAAAGATTATGATCTTTTGTTTTTAGGATTTGATAATGATAAAAATATCAAAAAATTCGGTAAAAATATCCAAAGGGTAAATGGGATGATTTTATCACAGAAAAATGATAATATAAATCAAAAGCTGGTTGGTTATTTAGATGATTTTAGTCCTGATATAATTAAAACTGACTCATATCTTATAAAAAAAGAGTTTTTTATAACCTCTTTACCCCTATATAATCACAATGATAAGCAACAAGGATGTGTACAAATATCTACAGATTTAAATAAAGTAAATAGTTTTGTAAACAGTTCAAAACAAAACCTCCTTGAACAAGTTTATATTTTGATTTTTGTAGATATTTTACTTCTTTTAAGTGTATTGTTAATATTAGATAAAATCATAAAAAGACCGGTTGAAAAACTTGTAGATTCTATTGCAAAAATTGAAAATAGTTTAGATGAAGCTGATCTTAAAACATTATATGCCAACAATCAATTAACAATAAAGTCAAATGATGAGATCGGTAGGATCAAAACCGGACTTAACTTATTACTTAAAAGAATATCCGTAAATTTCTTAAAATTACAAAAAAGTGAAAGATATACGCAAGAATATATAAAAGCGGTAAATGCAGGAAGTATTGTAAGTAAAAGTGATTTAAAAGGTATTATAACCTATGTTAATGATACATTATGTAAAAATACAGGTTATACAAGAGATGATCTTATAGGAAAACCACACAATATATTTAGACACCCTAGTACTTCCAAAAGTGTTTTTAGAAATATGTGGAATACTATACAAGCAGGTAATATTTATAACGGCTTATTTAAAAACAAAAGAAAAGACGGAAGTGCATTTTATGCAAATATCACAATAGTACCTATAAAAAATGATAAAAATGAGATTGTAGAGTATGTAGCACTAAGGGATGATGTAACAGAATTAGTAAACTCAAAAGAGCAGTTAAAAAGAACATTTTTTACAGACCCGCTTACAAGTTTTTCAAATAGATTTAAACTTCTTGATGATATAGAAACTAATAAAGCTTCATATTTGGCTGTTATAGATATACATGGGTTTAGACAAATAAATGATTTTTACGGTCATAAAATAGGTGACTTGGTTATAATTGATTTTGCAAACAGATTGTTTGATTATTTTAAAATAGAGGGATACAATGTATATAGAGTTCACGGTGATGAGTTTGCCGTATTGGCAAAACAAAAATATACATCAAAAAAAGAGTTCTTTAATAATTTACAAGGTTTTATGGATGAAAATAAAACACACACTACTAAAATTGAAGATAATGATATAGGTATAAGATTAACAAGCGGTATATCATACAACAATGAGAATCTTATAAATGAAACAGAGATAGCCCATAAAACTGCAAAAAAAGAGCAAAAAGAGATAGTAGAGTTTAGTGAAAGTATTCAAACTCAAGAGGAGTATAAAAATAATCTTGAATGGACAAACAAAATAAAAGAAGCAATAGAAGATAATAGGATAAAAGCATTCTTCCAACCAATTGTAAACACAAAAAACGGAAAAATAGAAAAGTATGAAACTCTTATGAGACTCATTGAAAAAGACGGCAAAGAGATATCTCCATTTTTCTTTTTAGATATTGCTAAAAAAAGCAGACTATATAAGGAGCTTACAAAAATTGTCGTAACACAGGCATTTGAGAAGTTCTCAAATACAAAGTATGAATTTTCGGTTAATCTTAGTGCGGAAGATATTATGTTGCACAATATAAGTGAATGGTTCTTTGAATTAGCTTGTGAGTATAAGGTTCATAATCAAGTGGTTATAGAGTTAGTTGAATCAGAGGGTATTGAGTCCTTTGATATGGTAGATACCTTTATACACAATGCAAAAGAGAACGGTATGCAAATAGCTATAGATGACTTTGGTACGGGGTATAGTAACTTTGAGTATCTAATAAAACTAAATACAGATTATCTGAAAATAGACGGTAGTTTAATAAAAGAGATAGACAGTGATGAAAAACTTTACAGTGTAGTTGAAACAATGGTACAATTTGCAAAGAAAAATGATATAAAAGTGATAGCCGAGTTTATAGCAAATGAAAGATTATATGAAAAGATAAAAGAGCTTGATATTGAATACGGACAAGGGTTTTATTTAGGTAAACCAAATAAAGAATTACAATAAACCTTGTTACTTTATAATTAAATATATAAGAGTTTATGACAATGGCAGTTTAATAGTAAAGATAGCGCCTTTGTAGTTTTTTTGTTGATATTCATAAGATATATTTGCCGCCTCTATGGTCCCGTCCATACCTTCAACAATTAGATTGTAGGTCATACTAAGACCAAGACCTGTCCCTTGTAGTTTGTGTTTTGTTGTGAAGTAGGGCTCAAATATATGGGGTAATACATCTTGCGGTATTCCACCTGCGTTGTCTTTGAAGGTTATTACAGCTTTTTTGTTTTCTGTTTTTGTAGATATAAAAAAGTATCTATCTGTATCAATATCTTTTAATACATCTTTAGAGTTATTAAAGATATTTATAAAACATTGTATCAGCTCATTTGGGTAGCTGTTGATCTGAATAGGTTTTTCATAATCTTCAATAAGGTTTATATTATTGTTTTTTATACTACCCTCTACTAGGTGAAGGAAACTAGCGATATCCTCATTTAGATCAAAAATAACTTTTTTTCTGTCCCCTTTTATAAAGTCTCTAAAGTCATCAATTGTTTTTGATAGATATTGTGCATTATTGTTTATAGCATCACAAGTATCATTAAAAAACTCATCTGAAAATTCACCATACTCTTTCCCTAATTTCAATCCTGTGGCACCTGTAGAGATAACACTTAAAGGTTGTCTCCACTGGTGGGCGATATTCCCTATCATCTCTCCCATTGCTGCATGTTTTGATTGTTCAAATAGTATTTTATTTTTGTTTTCTATCTCTTTTTGGGAATTAAAATTTTCCGTAATATCCCGGCTTATTCCCAAGACGCCTAAAATTGATTTGTCATAATTATATAAAGGGGTTTTTAAAGTATCAAGAAGTATTTTTGTACCGTCTGGGTATGATACCCACTCTTCGTTACGATTGGATTGTTTGATTTTTAGCATCTCTTTATCTTTTGTTCTAAAGAATTCTGCTGTTTCTTTATCAAATATCTCTAGGTCAGTTTTACCTACGATCTCTTCTTTTGATTTTCCTACAAATTCACTAAATGAACTGTTACACCCTATATAAATACCATCAAAGTTATAATAATCTTTATAAAATATAAGATCAGGAGATGAGTCTATAACAGAATTGATCAATGTGTTTTGTTCGGAGAGTTTTTGAAGCATATTATCAAACTCTTGTGAGAGAGTACCTATCTCATCTTTTCTGTTTAAAGCAGAACGAGAATTTTGATCCCCTTTTTTGGCTTGTTTGATTGTGCTTACGATCTTATAGATACCCTGTGTTACACCTTTTGCCATAAAATATGCAAACAATACACCCACTAAAATAGCTATAAAAGTATAGATTATACCGTCAAGTGTCACATTATAAAGACTTTGATTTATCTCCTCTTTACTAAGTGCTATCCTTGCCCATCCTATATGTTGAGTATCTCTTAAAATAGGTGAAACTACATCTATAAAGTTGTCATTTTCAAAAACTTTTTTTGTTACCAAAGAGCCTTTTAAAATACCGATACTAGTACTATCTGCAAGATACTTTCCTAAAAGCTTGTTATTTGTATGGGCAAGCACCTGCCCTTGAGGATCAGTTATCATAATATACCGCATACCGGGGTAGTGCGCTAAAGATGAGACAACTTCTGCCAATCCTATAAAGTCATTTGCCAAAACCCATAAGTTTGATGTGGAAGCTAATGTTTTAGATAAACTTTTTGCTTTTTTATTATGTTGATCTATTAAGAATTTTTTCTGATTCTCAACAAGATCAATTACAAAAATACTCATCATAACGGCATGCACAAGTGCAATGCCTAAGATAAGCTGTCTCCTTATAGAGGCTGTATAAAAGTTTTTAATGGAGCTTATCACTTTTCTATCCTGATTGTTCTTATATTTTGTTCAAAATTTTTTACAAATTCTCTTACCTTGTCATAGGTTTTATAATCGGCCTTTTCATATCTGCTAAGCTCCATAGCTTTTAGTATTTTTTTACCCTCTTTATGGGTATGAAGATTGAAAATGATATTTGAAACCTTTGATAACAGCTCTTTTGGAAAATCTTTTTTTGCAACCAGTCCGTTGTTAAGAAGATGCTTCGTTTCCCATTTTATTTCTAATTGGGAAGCTATTTTAGGATGTTCTTTTTTAAATGCTATCCAAGGGGGAGGCCAGGTAGATCCTGCAATGGTTTTTTTAAGATATACGTTCATAATAGATGACTCTTGAGAACCAACATATGAGTTTTTTATATCTTTATTTATATCTATTCCGTTGATATGTAAAAAGTGTTGAGGCATCATAGTTGCAGCTAGTGCAGTTGGAGCAGGGTAACTTACTGTTTTCCCTTTTATTTGATCAACTTTTTTTATATTTGAATCTTTTCTTACAATAAAAATACCCCTAAAGTTTTCATCATCTGCCATCTTCCCGAAAATATCATACCCTTTTTGTGCAGCAACTATAGTTTGGTAAGGGTTTGGAAGTGAAAGATCAAAATAACCGCTAAATAGTTTTTTGTCGTATGCGGCATAATTACGTGAGGCTTCAAGTTTTATAGTTGCATCTACAAGTTGTTTATTTATATAATCAACAAGAGGCTGATATACTTCAAACAGTTTTTTTGGATTATGTAAAGGGTGCACACCGAAAATATATATTTTTTTTTCAAAGGGAGGTTTATTTGTATATACTATTTCGTATTTGTCATTGTTTTCATTAGTACAAGCCGTTAAAAATAACACACTAACTACTAGCAAAGTATATTTAATTAAATTGTTCATAAACAATTATAGCATTATACAATTAATCTTTCTATATCCATTATTAATTTTGATTATTGATGGAGTAATAAATAGTGATAATATAAAAAAGGGTCAAATTTAACTTGACCCTCTTTATAATTATTTAGCTATTGTTTAAGCTATTTTACACCTTTGTCTGACCAGTATTTTCTGATCTTTGTAGTTAAAGAGTCAGGAAGCGGAACAAATCCTAAGCTTTTAGCAATCTCTTGACCGTCATTGTAAGCCCAGTCATAGAATTTTGTTACATTCTTGTTCATAGCAGGCTTTTCAGCAGGAAGTAAAATAAATGTAGATGCTATCATAGGGTATGCACCTTTTCCTGTAGGGTCCGCAACCATTGCATAGAAATCTTTTTTAGGGTTTAAGCTAGCTTTTGCAGCAGCAGTTTGGAACGATTTTAAAGTAGGCTTGATAAAGTAACCCTCTTTGTTTTGTACATGAGCCATTGAGATATTGTTAGATTTTGCATCTGCGTAGTCTATGTAACCTATAGCATATGGAGTTTGCTTGATAAGTGCAGCAACACCTGAGTTTGCTTTACCGCCTATGTGGTGATCTCCAGGCCATGATAGTGATTTTTTAGCACCGAATTTTTCTTTCCATTCAGAGTTTGATTTACTTAGGTAGTAAGTGAAGTTGTAAGTTGTACCAGAACCGTCAGCTCTGTGAACAAAAGTCATTTTTTTGTGTGGTAATTTAACACCTGGATTTGCAACTTTGATAATATCGTTATCCCAATATTTTATGTTACCTAAAGCGATCTCTGCAATTGCAGCTCTTGTAAGTCTAAGATCAGATATACCCGGAATGTTGTATGCCATAGTAATAGCACCCACAACTGCAGGGAATTGGTAAAGTTTATTTTTCTTTAATGTTTTAGGAGATAATGGTTTATCAGTACCTGCAAAATCAACTGATCTGGCTTTTGCATCTTTTATACCTTTTGATGAACCTTTTTTAATGTAATCAACTTTGATACCTGTTTGCTTATTGTATTCTTTGATCCATTTTTGGTAAACAGTATAAGGGAAAGATGCACCGCTTCCTTTAATAATGTCTGATGCGTTTGCAGCTGTAACTGCCATAGTACTTGCTAATGCTAAAGTAACTAATTTTTTCATTTATGTTTCCTTTTTTATTTGATGACCGAATTATAAAAAATGATGATTACATTTTGGTTACATGAAGTTTTTTAGTTTATATATATTATAAAAGCTTGAATTAGGTAAATGTTTAGTTTATCAGCTTGATAGTTGGAACATAATTGGTACAGTTTAAAAATTGATCTTACAAAAAGTCTTTAAATAAGGGAATTTAAATGAAGTGGTACGCCAGGAAGGATTCGAACCCTCAACCACCGGGGCCGAAACCCAGTGCTCTATCCAGTTGAGCCACTGGCGCATTTTTGTTGTTGTAGTAAAAAAAAGATAAAAGAATATATCTTTTATCTTTAATTATCGATCTATTTTAATAAGATTACAGTCTAGACTCGTATCTTCTTAACATATAAAGTTTTTTAAGCATTTTCTTTCTAGCATTGATCTTTTGCTTTTTCTTCTTTTCCGGATTAGATTCGAAGTATCTTCTTGCTCTTGTTTCCGTTACGATTAAGCTTCTATCACATTGCTTTTTAAATCTTCTGTACGCTTCGTCAAAAGACTCGCTTTCTTTTACTTTTATACCAGGCATTGTATCATCACCCACTTTCTTTTATCGATTAACTATACTTTGGTATAAGTGTACAGCCATAAAATTGAAATCGAATTCTATATAAATTTATCTTAATAATACTTTAAGTATAATTATTTAATCAATAAATTCAATAGGTAATTAGATGAAATTAACACATTTAGATGAAAATGACAGACCGAAAATGGTAGATGTTTCTACAAAGGAAACTACAACTAGAGTAGCCGTAGCAAGCGGTATTATTACAATGAGCCAAATAGCATATGATAATGTTATATCAAATCAAAATAAAAAAGGACCGGTCCTTCAAACAGCGGTAGTAGCAGCAATAATGGGTACAAAAAAGACTCCGGAGCTTATCCCTATGTGTCACCCTCTGCTTCTTAGCGGTATAAACTGTGATATAGAAGAGTTGCCTGAACTTCCCGGTTTTAAACTTATAGTTACTACCAAGCTTGCAGGTCAGACAGGTGTGGAGATGGAAGCTTTGACGGGAGTTAGCGTAGGACTTCTTACTATATACGATATGGTTAAAGCTATAGATAAAGGTATGATTATAAGCAATGTGCAGCTTGAACATAAAAGCGGCGGTAAAACGGGAGATTTTCATAGAAAGGGAGAGAATAGATGATTGACTTAAACCAACACAAATTAGAACTTGATTATCCTTGTAATTGGAAATATAAGCTTGTGGTAAAATCTGAACAAGATGTGAGCGAGATTATTAAAGAGGTTTTAGATGAGAGGGAACACGGTGTAGAACCTTCAAAAACAAGCAGCAAGGGTAAATTTAAAAGTTATACTTTAGAGATGATGGTACACAATGATGATGACAGAAAAGAACTTTATAAGATCTTGGCTGATCATGAACATATAAAAATGGTAGTATAATTGCCAAAGGAAAGGTAAAATGACTGATATTGTATATAACTTAAATAGAACTCAAAGTATACAAAAACCTTTATATGAAAATAAACTTGTAAAAATAGAGATTGAGCCTTTTGAGATACCGTGGCTTAAAATATTTACAAAAAAGCTTTATAGAGAGTTTAGTCATTGTGACAGTTCCACTAAGAAAGAGATATGGAGGTGTTTGGATATTATAGAGACTCAGATGATAGAATATTTTCATCCCGATAAGATCAATATTGCGTCATTTGGCAATTATGTTCCCCATGTACATTTTCATATCCAGGCAAGATTTATCAATGACAGTTATTTTCCTGAACCTACATGGGGAGATAAAAAACGTGATGGAAATATCTATATAAGTGAAAAACATTGGGAAGAATTTTGCAACAGTTTAATCTTGAAGCTTAATTAAGATATAATCGCGTTATGAATAGAAGAAATTTTTTATTATTATCGGCAATAACACCTGTGATCGCACAGGATTATATAACAAAAGATGACAGAGTATTTTTAGATGCAGAAGATTTAATAACTTTAAAAACACTGGATATTAGACTAAGAAGAGTTAAAAGATATGTGGGATTTGGAAATTTTAACTTTTTATCTTTAGATCAGATGTTCTACTATGGAAGAAACTACTCCTCAATAGGTGAATTTACAAAAAATGAGATATCTCTTATTGAAAAGCTTTTTTATGAAAACCCGTCAAATCACGGTTTTTACGGTAAAAGAACGGTAGATAAGATCACAAACAGAATATCCTCAAAAGAGATAGTAAAAATACCATACTCGGGACACTATATCTATAAAGGGAAACCTTACGAAGATTATAACAGAATTCTAAAAGATGTTGGCAATGATATTATACTTACTTCAGGTGTAAGAAATGTGGTTAAACAGTTAAGCCTATACGTTTCCAAGATAAGAAGAGTTAATGGAAATATCTCAAAAGCATCTTCAGTAATAGCACCTCCTGCTTTTACTTATCATGCTATTAGTGATTTTGACGTGGGTAAGAAGGGTTGGGGAAGTAAAAACTTTACCTCCGCTTTTGCAAGAACCAGTGAATTTTACAAGATGAGAAAACTAGACTATATAGATATCAGATATACCGTGAACAATAAAGACGGTGTTAGATTTGAACCTTGGCATATTAAGGTGATATAATCAAGATGAATAAGTATATAAAAATAACAGCTATTGTTTTAACGTGCAGTATAGTTTTAGTTTCTTGTAATAAAAGTAGTATTCAAAAAGAGAATATACAGGATACAGATACAAATAAAACCGTAATAACTACAGCTATTCAAAAAAAAGAAACAAACTTAAAAAAACAGATTTCTCTAAAAGAAGAAAAAAAGATAGAAAAACTTATTGAGACATCAAAAAGTAAGATAATAAAAGAGGAAACAGCATTAGCTCCTGTTAGCTATCCTAAGCAGATATTAAATAGAAAAAGTACAAAAGAGCAGTTTGGATACTTTGATTTTGATATTATCAAAAAAGGTTTTATGGACGACAATACCTTATTGATCGTTGGGGGTATCCAAGGTGATGAGCCCGGCGGTTTTATGGCGGCTTCCCTTATAGCTACACATTATAAGATATTAAAAGGTTCAGTTTGGGTAGTTCCCAATCTGAATTTTTACAGTATTATAAAAAGAAGCAGGGGACCACACGGTGATATGAACCGTAAGTTCGCCGGTTTGAGTGTTAATGACCCTGACTATGAATCTGTAGAAAGAATAAAAAAACATATTACAAGTGATAATGTAAAACTAATCGTAAATCTCCACGACGGCAGCGGTTTTTACAGACCCGTATATGAAGATAAACTTCATGCTCCAAACAGATGGGGGCAGTGTACTATCATAGATCAGGCTAAAATAGAATCTAAGAACTATTCAGATCTTGAATCTATATCAAAACAGGTTGTAGAACATGTAAATAAGTTCTCTTTAAAAAAAGAGCATAACTATCATCCACATAACACAAGAACAAGTGAAGGTGATAAAGAGATGGAAAAAACCCTTACCTATTTTGCTATCAACCAAGGTAAAGCAGCTTTTGGAAATGAAGCTAGTAAATCTCTACCTACACACCAAAGAGTATACTATCATCTATTAGCCCTTGAAAAATTTATGAAGATAATGGGTATAGAATATGAAAGAAAGTTTAATCTAAATGATCAGGTTGTTAAAAATATTCTTGATAACGATATAGAGATTTCCCTTTATGACGACAAGATAAAACTACCCCTTGCTCAAATAAGAAATTATCTAAACTATTTCCCCGTAAAAGAGGATGGTACTATAGATTTTGTACCAAGTAATCCATTGATGAGTATAGTAAAAACGAAAGATGAATATACAATATATTACGGTAATAGAAGATTGTCAAAATTAAAGCCGGACTTTACCAAACATATTGATTGTGAAAAATCTGCAAAGTTAAAAGTAGATAGAAATGATATAGAGCTTGATTTTGGAAAGACTATAAAAATTAAGGAAAGTTTTTTGGTTTATCCTTTGAAAGATTATAAAATAAATGTAGTTGGTTATGCAGATAAGACAAAAATAGATACAGGTGTAAATATAACATACCCTAAAATGTTAAAAAGGTTTTCCATTGACAAGGAAGGTAAACGTTATAGAGTAGAATACTACAGTAAAAACAAATTTGCAGGTATGATAATAGTAGAATTTGACGGAAGTAAATCATAATGACAACAAAAGAACAAATATTAGAACTTATAAAAACTAGAGCGCTTATAATAGACGGTGCTATGGGTACACAGCTTCAAACATACGGAGTGCCGGAAGCTGCTTGGATAGATGACAAAGGTGTAAATCAAGAGGGGTGTAATGAGCTTTTAAATAAAACTGCACCTGAAGTTTTAGAAAAAATACATAATGCCTATGCTTTAGCAGATGCAGACTTGCTTAAAACAAATACCTTCGGTTCACAGCCATGGGTACTTAATGAGTATGGTTTGGGTCATATGAGTTATGAATTAAGTCGACTTGGCTGTGAATTGACTAAAAAAATATGTGAGAAGTACACCACCCCTGAAAAGCCAAGATTTGTATTGGCTTCTATAGGACCGGGAACCAAACTCCCTAGCCTTGGACATATAAGATATGATGAGATGTATGAGGGTTACTGTACTATGGCAAAAGGTTTGGTTGACGGTGGAGCTGATGTTTTTTTACTTGAAACTTGTCAAGATCCCCTTCAGATAAAATCAGCACTTCATGCACTAAGTGATACGGCACCGCAAATACCTATTATGGTATCAGTAACAATTGAGTTAAGCGGTTCTATGCTTATTGGTACAGATGCACAAACTATAGCAACTATTATGGAGCCTTTTGATATCTTGTCTTTAGGATTCAACTGTGGAACAGGACCTGAACAGGTTAAAAAACATCTTGAAGTTTTAAGCCAGCTTAGTGATAAATACTTATCTATCCATGCAAATGCGGGACTTCCTCAAAATAAAGGTGGATATACTTTCTATCCAATGGGACCCGATGAGTTTTCAGCACATCAAAAAAGTTTCTTGGAGTTTGACGGGGTAAGTTTCTTAGGCGGTTGCTGCGGTACAACTCCTCAACATATCAAAGCTTTAAGTGATACTGTATCTAATATAAAGCCAAAAGCACCTACAGGTTCACATCCAAGATCTTTAGCTTCACTGTTTAACACGGTAGAGCTAAAACAAAACCCTGCACCTCTTTTAATAGGGGAGCGAAGTAATGCCACAGGTTCAAAAGCATTTAGAGAGTTATTAAAAGCAGAAGATTATGAAGGCACCCTTACAGTGGGACAACAGCAGGTACGTGCCGGGGCTCATGTAATTGACGTAAGTGTCGGTTTTGCAGGACGTGATGAAACAAAAGATATGAATGAGGTGGTTTCAAGATATACTCAAAAAATAAACCTTCCACTTATGCCTGACTCTACACAAATAGCTGCACTTGAAGAGGCACTGAAACTTATAGGCGGAAAACCTATTGTAAACTCTGTAAACCTTGAAGACGGTGAAGAGAAGTTTGATGAAGTTTGTGCCTTGGCAAAAAGATACGGTGCATCGTTGGTTTGTCTGGTTATCGATGAAGTTGCTATGGCAAAAACAAAAGAGGATAAGGTAAGAATTGCCCAACGTATCTACCAAAGAGCTGTAGATGTGCATGGACTAAATCCAGAAGATCTGGTATTTGATATGCTCGTATTTACTATTGGAAGCGGCGATGAAGAGTATCATACGGCAGGTGTTGAGACTATAGAAGCTATTAGAGAATTTACTACTATGCACCCTGAGGTAAGTACTACTTTAGGTCTATCCAATATCTCTTTTGGTCTTCATAAAGATGCCAGAGTTTATCTAAACAGCGTATTTTTACACCACTGTGTACATGCTGGACTTTCAAGTGCCATAGTAAATGTAAAACATCTAGTTCCTATAAATAAAATGAGTGACGAGGATCTAAAAGCTTGTGAAGACCTACTATTTAATAGAAGAGACAAAGGTGATCCTTTATTCGCTTTTATTGAGCACTTCTCAAATGTAGGTGCTGTTGAAGATAAGAGTAATGAAGAGCTTGAAAAATTAAGCGACAAAGATAAAGTTATCTACCTTTTAAAAGAGGGAGATAAAGAGAGACTTATCCCACTTGCACTTACTTTAAAAGATAGTATCCAAGCAGAAGTAATTGTAAATGAATGGCTTATTGACGGTATGAAAGAGATAGGTGAACTATTTGGAAGCGGTGTTATGCAGCTTCCTTTTGTGCTTCAAAGTGCGGAAACTATGAAAGCATGTGTTGATCAACTTAATCCATTTTTACCAAAAATAGAAAAAGCAACAGAAACAACACTGGTGCTTGGAACAGTAAAAGGTGATGTGCATGATGTGGGTAAGAATCTTGTTGATATTATTTTGTCAAACAATGGTTTTAAAGTTGTAAATATCGGTATAAAAGCAGGTATCCAAGAGTTTATAGAATCAGCACGAGAACATAACGCGGATGCTATAGGTATGAGTGGATTACTTGTAAAATCAACAAATGAGATGAAATCAAATCTAGAAGCCCTTGCACAAGAAGATCTTGAAATACCTGTTATGTTAGGGGGTGCTGCTTTAACTAAAGCTTTTGTAGATGATTTCTGCAGACCTGTATATAAGGGACCGATTTTTTATGCAAGAGATGCCTTTGACGGTGTAGTTGCTATGCAAAGAATTGAAAAAGGGGGCAAGATTGATACGGCTATGGCAGCCGATCTTGTATCAGTTGATGAAACAGTTCATAAAGAGGAAAAGATACCTTTTAATCCAGAGATCCATATACCTACACCGCTTGAATTAAATCATAACTTCAACCCTCCGTTTTGGGGTATAAGAGATATGAGTGAAGCTTTTGATAAGTTGCTTGCATTTGAGTGGATCAACCATAGAGTGCTGTTTAGACAAAGATGGGGATATAAAAAAGGGAAACAAAATCCTGAAGATTTTAAAGCCCATGAGGAAAATGTAGTAAAACCACTTTATGAAGATCTAAAAGATGAGTTTTTAGATAAAGCTGTCTTTGAACCAATTGCACTTTACGGTTACTTCCCTTGCAAAGCAAATGATACTACTCTTGAGATATACAATGAGGAGAAAACAAAGATTATTGCAACCTTTGATTTCCCAAGACAAGGTAAAGAACCTCACAGATCTATAACTGATTATTTCAAAACAAATGAGTTTGACGTGGTTGGGTTCAGCTTTGCTTCAAGTGGTCTTAAAATTACAGATTATGAAAAAGACCTCTATGATAAAGGTGAGTTCACAAAATACTACCAAGTACACGGACTTGGAGTTGAGCTTGCTGAAGCAGTTGCTGAGATAGTACATAAACAAATAAGGATGGATCTAAATATTGTAGATGATGAAAAGCCTGTATTAAAAGATGTAAGGATGAAAAACTACCAAGGCTGCAGATACTCTCCCGGGTACACATCATGTCCGGATCTTGCTCAAAATAGAACAATATTTGATCTTTTAAAGCCTGAAAAGTACGGTATAGAACTTAGCGAAACTTTCCAGATCCACCCGGAGCAAAGTACCGTAGCAATAGTAGTACCAAATAAAGAAGCTAAATACTTCAATATCTAATAAAAAGCTTATATAAAAATATGAGCTTTTTGTAAAATTTTTTAGTTCTTTATAAAATAACTCTCTATACCGTCAGCCATACCTTTTGCTATAAGCCTTTGGTATGATTTGGTATTGATTCTTCTACCCTCTACGGGGTGGCTGATATAACCCACCTCTACAAGTATAGATGGCATCTGAGCACCCACAAGTACCCAAAACGGTCCCTCTCTTACTCCGCCGTCTTTTATTGTATTTTTACCGTATCTTTTTCGAAGTTTATAGAGCATATTTTTTTGTACATCTATAGCCATTTTATTTGATGCAGTTATTTTTCCCTGGTTTAGTATAGTTAGAAGTGAACTCTTTGAACTCCAGCTCATATTATCTATATCACCTTTATTTTCAAGTGCTGCAACCCTTTTTGCTCTTTCACTCCTTGCAGGACTTAAAAAATATGTTTCTATCCCTTTTGCCTTTTTTGCTTTTCTTTTCGGTACTGCATTGGCGTGAATAGAGACAAACATGTCAGCTTTCTTTCTATTTGCATATTTTGTTCGCTTCCCAAGTTTTACATATTTGTCTTTTGCTCTTGTTAGTTGTACTTTAAACCCTTTTCTCAGAAGCTCTTGTTTTAAAAATTTACTTACGTTAAGGACTATATTTTTTTCATAAACTTTTTTACCGTTGGTAGCTCCAGGGTCTTTTCCCCCATGACCTGCGTCTATTACGATTGTTTTTTCATAAGGGTACAGATACTCTTGTTTTTTTGCTTTTTTTGCAATATTGTTAGCACCTAGATTTTTTATAATGATCTTATCTTTACCTACAATATATATTGTTTTTGGATTGGTTCTATTTTGCAGATATATTCTAAGTATATTTTTTTTATGCTGATATATTACAGTCTTATTGATACCTGCCGTTTTTAGTTTTGTATCGTAGGCATTTTTGAAATTTCCTTTTATATCGAAATAATCACGATTGTAGTTTTTATATCTTTTTTCATAGAAATTTACATATTTGCTGTTGATCTTATGGTTAAACTCTATGATGATACTATTTTCCACATCCCTAACATCTGTTATTGTGTATTTTTTATCTTTTAAAAACGAAGGTGTAGAGGTTGGTGTCTTTGCTATTTTTTCTTTTAAGACTTTTACTTTATCTATCTGTTTTTGTTTTTCATAATTTGGTGTTAAGTGTTTGATAACAAGTTGATTTTTATTAATAATATAGATTGTTTTTGGATCTTTTTTCTTTTGTATATATATTCTAAGTATATTTTGTTTATGTTGATATATTACTGTTTTATCCACATTTGACAGCTTGATTTTTTTATTTTTTGCATGCTTGTAACTACCTTTTATATCAAAGTAGTCTCTTCGAAAGTTATCGTATTTTTTTTCATAAAAATCTATATATGAGTTGTCAATATTTCTATTGAAACTTATAATTATGCTGTTCTTATCGTTTGTTACCGATTTTATTGTATATCTTGGTTTTAGTTTAAAGCTTGTAGTTACCTTCTTTTTTAGACTTGTGTTTTTGTCAAGTCGGTTTAACTCTTTTTTGTATTTTAAAGTATTTATATTTAGATGGCTGCCGTAGTTTATTAACTCTTTTAAGTATTTTATCTCTTTTAATTTATTGCCCGAAACAACAGCACCCAAGTACTGTTTTTTACTGGCATTGTATTTGTTCTGATAGAAGCTATCAGCACCAAATACAAAACATTGAAAAAGTATTAGAATAATACCTAATTTAATAAACACAGTATACTTATTCGCCGTTAGTTTACTCGTCAGTTGAACTAGGTTTTGGAGCTTCTCCGTTCACTAACTCCTCCATCAACTCTTTTACACTGATGAGTTTATTAAGTTTGTAACCTTTTGCTCCTGTGAAGAACAGTCCCGTATCTACATCTCCCTCATAAGCTGCGCCTAATCTGTCTGCTATACAATAGCCAACTGCTTTAGCCTCTTCACCCTTATTACAAGGTGCCACGCAGTGACTGATACATGCTATCTTTGGAGCCGTATTCTCCTCAATAGATTTTTGAAGATTAGTTTTAACACCACGTGCAGGTAATCCAACAGGAGATTTAAGAAGTTTAATATCTTCCTCTTTTGCATCTAATAATACCTGTTTTAGGTTTTCATGGGCATCACACTCAAAAGTACCTATAAATCTAGTTGCCATCTGAACCCCTGCACAACCCATATCTAAAAATTTGTCTATATCATTCTTATCCCAGATACCGCCGGCTGCTATAATAGGTATATCACCCCAGTTTTTAGCTTCCTCTATTACAGGCGGAACAATATTTTCAAGTTGGAACTCCTCTTTAAAACAATCTTCATATTTAAATCCCTGATGTCCTCCGCTTAACGGACCCTCAACAATAACCGCATCCGGTACTTTATTGTATCTTTTCCATTTTTTACAGATAAGTTTTAAAGCTCTTGCAGAACTTACTATTGGTATTAAAGCAACATCAGGAAAATCTTGTGTAAATTCAGGCATATTTGTAGGGATTCCGGCACCTGTGATAACAATATCTATACCGGCTTCACAAGCATCTTTAACTATTCTACCGTAGTCGTTTGAAGCATAAAGAACGTTTACTGCCAAAGGTTTATCACCACAAATTTTTCTTGCATTATTTATAACGGCAGTCAGACCATCTTTAGAGTAAAAGTTTTCTTCAGAGTAGGGTTTTTCATTTACCAGTTTATGTGCATGTTTTTTATTTTCATAATAACCTGTTCCAACAGAAGTTAATACACCAAGACCACCCTCTTTTGATACATTGCCTGATAATTTATCCCAGCTGATACCAACACCCATACCGCCTTGTATGATCGGCTTTTCTATTGTGTATTTTCCAATTTTTAATGAATTCATAATCTTTCCTAACTTACTATTATCTTTGCAAAATTCTTTTTACCTTTTTGTAATATGAATTCACCTTTGTTTAGTTCCATTTTATCATCTTCAATCTTTTGTTGATCTAATTTTACTGCACCTTGTTTTATATCTCTTCTAGCTTGTGAAGTTGACGGTTCAAGTTTTGCATCAACAAGTACCTGACAAATCCAGCTTCCCTCTTCTATATTAAATTCGGGCATATCTGTAGGGATATCTTTTTTTGCAAAGATTTTTTCAAACTCTTTTTGTGCGGTTTCACCGCTATCTTGTCCATGGAATCTGTCTACTAACTCAACAGCCAGCATCTCTTTTACTTTTTTAGGATGAAGCTCTTTTGTTTCAACTCCTGCTTTTAGATCCGCTATATCTTTTAAAGATCTTGAAGACAACAGTTCAAAATATCTCCACATAAGTTCATCACTGATACTTAGGATCTTACCGAACATATCGTTTGCTTTATCTGTTACCCCTATGTAGTTACCTAAAGATTTTGACATCTTTTGTACTCCGTCAAGACCCTCTAAGATCGGCATCATCAGTACAACTTGTTGTTTTTTCACATTGTAGGCTTTTTGAAGCTGTCTACCCATTAGAAGATTAAATTTTTGATCAGTTCCCCCTATCTCCACATCGGATTTAAGCTCTACACTATCATATCCTTGAAGAAGAGGATAAGTAAACTCACTTACGGCAATAGGTGAATTTGAAGCATATCTTTTAGAAAAATCATCTCTCTCAAGCATTCTTGCAACCGTAAGGTTTGAAGCTAAGGCAATAAGCCCTGCAGCTCCTAGATCATTAAGCCAAGCACTGTTAAATACAACATGTGTTTTTTCAACATCAAGTATTTTAAAAACTTGATCTCTGTAGCTTTGTGCATTAAGCTCTACATCTTCACGGCTTAAAATTTTTCTTGTAGCATTTTTTCCCGTAGGGTCACCTATCATTGCGGTGAAGTCACCTATTAAGAACTGTATAATAGCACCGTATTTTTGAAATACTGCCAGCTTTTGTAAAAGTACCGTATGTCCAAGATGAAGATCGGGAGCTGTAGGGTCAAATCCTGCCTTTACGTAAAAGTTTTCACCGTTTTCATAATAGTTTCTTATAAGTTTTTCAAGTCTTTGGTCATCTATTATCTCTTCACTTCCCCTTGCAATCTCTTCTAAAGCTTCTTTTATCTTATTCTCTATATTCATATTATTTTACATTATCCTTCATTATTTATAAGCATCTTGAGCCATATAGAACTCTATAACTTTTACTTTTTGCTCACAAAAAGATCTTACATCCTCTTTTGAGTCATTCTTTATCTCAAAATCAATAGTACAATATTGATTTGAAGAGTGCTGATCCCTTCCGTAGTCAACAAGAAGTATGGTAGCTTCATGCTCAACAGAAAGATATGTTAAGAATTTAGCCAGTTCACCACGTACATTCGGGAAGCTTACTACTGTAGTGTATTTGTAGAATTTATCTTTTACCCATCCACAATAAACCATCTGCTGCTTTTTTCTTATTTTTTTATATGCAGTTTCACACATTTTATGATGTATTATCACATCACGTCCATCTTTTAAAGCTACAATATCATCTCCAAATTTAGGATGACAACAATGGTCAAATGATACAGAATTTATGCTAAAATTGGAATATACCAGCACATTATCAAACTGAATCTTTTTTAAAGTAAGGGATTGTGCTTTAAGTCTGGCAATAAGACCGTTTGATTTTCTTATATGTTTTTCAAAGATTCTTTTAGTGTTTTTTAAGTGATCCAGATTATAAACTATTTTTGGAAGGTTTGATACCTGAACATCTTTTGTATCTTCTAAAATAGACTCTTTATATCTTGAAAATATCGTATTTATTATATTCTTGCTGCTTAATTCATCAATATGTTTCATCCTGTTGTGACATAAGGCTTTTATAGATTTCTTTGCTTTTGTAGTTTGTACCATATCAATCCAGGTACACCTAGGAACTAGATGTGTTCTTGTATTTATAGAGACTATATCTCCGCTTCTTATCTCAGTAAGAAGCGGTTTTTTAACTTTGTTTATGGTTGCTTCAATAGCATGATTACCCACATCTGTATGGATGGCATAGGCAAAATCAAATGCAGTTGCACCTCTTGGAAAAGTAAAGGTATCACCTTTTGGTGAATATACCACTATATCCTCACTGTACAGATCCTGTTTTGCATCGCTGTAAAGCTCCTCTGCGTCAACTTCACTTGAAGCTAAAGAGTGAAGCCATTGAAGATTCGGTGATTTTGAAGATGAGTTTCCATTTTTATATTTCCAGTGTGCGGCTACTCCGTATTCTGCAACTTTATGCATATCAAATGTTCTTATTTGTACTTCATAAATTTTAGATTTTGAAAATATAGTTGAGTGGATAGTTTGATATCCGTTCTCTTTTGGTATAGATACATAGTCCTTAAATCTTGCAATAAGAGGTTTGTAGTTTGTATGTATGATACCAAGAACATCATAACAGTCTAAAGGTTTCTTTACAAGTATCCTTATAGCATAAAGATCAAGAACTTCATCTATACTTACACCTTTTCTTTGCATCTTGAGATATATAGAATAGTTGTGTTTTATTCTGCTGAATATCTGTACGTCATCATCCATATAACCGTGTTGTTCTAAGATCTTTTTAGTTTCGGTTATAAAGTTGTTTAGTGTTAAATGCATCTTTTGCTGATACTCTTTTAGATGGATATCTATTTTTTTCCACTCATTAGGATAAAGGTAATAAAATGAAAGGTCTTCCAAAACATTTTTAATTGTAGAGATACCAAGCCTGTGTGCTATAGGTGCATATACAACCAGAGTCTCTTCAGATATCCTTTTTTGTTTTTCAGGTTTAAGGGCATCAAGGGTGAGCATATTGTGCATTCTGTCACAAAGTTTAACTACCATTACTCTTACATCGTCTATTGATGCTACTAGCATTTTTCTAAAAGTAAGTGCCGACAATCGAAGTTTTGAGTTGTCAGATGAAGGGGGAAGTTCATGCTCCCTTATCTCATCTATCTTGGTTATACCGTCAACTATATGAGCAACATCTGCACCAAATCTCTCTTTAACCTCTTCTATAGTTGTAGGAGTATCCTCAACCACATCATGTAAAAGTGCTGCTATTACCATTGACTCGTCATTACTGTAATATGCAGTTATTGAAGCTACTAAAATAGGATGTACCACATAGGGTTCACCGCTTTTTCTAAATTGCCCCTTATGGGAACTTATTGAAAGTTGTAAAGCATCTTCAACTATATTGTTGCAAGGAAAATGGGATCGTAAAAAATCAACCGCATCATCTATAGTGTTTATGGTTTTTATGGTAGTTAAAAAGTTATCCAAAATGTTATCCCGAAAATTTATCGTGTGAGTAAAACATGTTGTTTTAATAAAGATGAGAATTTAGAGAAATGTATTTCACTAAATTCTACAAGGCAGAGTGTAAATTATTGTACACCGTTTATTTTAAGTAAACCTGATGCTATCTCTTTTATAGCAATATCGGTATATTTCATATTTTTTGTTTCGCTACTATCAAGAAGCGGCTTTGCCCCTTTACTAAGTGCATCAGCTCTTTGACCTACAGCTACAGCTAACATATATCTGTCGTTATTTACTTTCTCTAAAGCTTTTGCTAATATCTCTTCTAGTCTCATTTATACTTCCTTTTTATTTTACTAACGAACAGTTTGAATAGTCACCGTTTATGATGTCAAACAAGTTCCCTTTTTTGTTCATATTTGCAACTACTATAGGCAGTTGATTGTCTTTTGCAAGTGCAATTGCCGTATCATCCATAACCTTGATGTGGTCTTTTAGTGCATCATCATAGCTAATAGTATCAAGTTTTACCGCATCATCAAACTTTGCAGGGTCTTTATCGTAAACACCGTCAACTTTTGTTGCTTTTATAAGCAGTGTAGCTTCTATCTCGGTAGCTCTTAAAGTTGCCGCCGTATCAGTTGTAAAGAATGGATTTCCCGTACCTGCACTAAATATTACGACTCTACCTTTTTCAAGGTGTCTTTTTGCTCGTCTTACTATAAATGACTCAGCTATTTGTTCCATTTTAATAGCTGTTTGAAGTCTTGCAGATATACCTATATGCTCTAATGCTTCTTGCATAGCTATACCGTTAACAACAGTTGCAAGCATACCCATATAGTCACCGCTTGTTCTTTTTATAACACCATCCGCAGCAGCCGTAACACCTCTTACGATATTACCTCCGCCTAGAACTATACCAACTTCTATACCGTTATCTACAAGTTGTTTGATCTCATTTGCTATATAGTTTAAGATCTGTGTATCAATACCATGACCGTTATCACCGGCCAACGCTTCACCTGAAAACTTTACAAGAACTCTTTTATTCATATACTTAAACCTCAGTAATTTTTGTGATTTTATCTAAAACTAAATTATAACTTGGTTAAGTGACTTTTTTATATACAAAAGCTACTTTTCTCTTTTTTGGCCGATTATCCTTTTTCCTCTTTGTTTAGGTACACGTTTTTGACTTTTTTTCCTGTTTTTATTACCAAAGGCACCTGATGTTTTAGCTCTTTTCTTATCATCTTTAGTTTCAACTATAACTTTTTTTGACATCTTGTGTATTTTAACATCCACATCAAACCCTTCTAGCTCAAGTCTAGGGATTTTTTGCTCTATATATTTTTCAACCTCTCTTATAAATGCCATATCATATTGATCAAGAAGCGAGATAGCTATTCCCTCTTTACCGGCTCTTGCTGTTCGTCCGATTCTATGAAGATAATCCTCAACCATAAAAGGCAAATCATAATTTATAACATAATAAAGATCCACTATATCAAGTCCTCTTGCTGCAACATCTGTTGCTACAAGAACTCTTATTTTCCCCTCTTTAAATTGTGTGATTGTTTTTTTTCTGTTTCCATGTGTTTTGTCACCGTGTATGGCAGCACTTTTTAGTCCGTCTAGTTCTAAATTTTCCACAATCTCATCTGCAAGTTTTTTTGTTTTACAAAAAACAAGTACCTGTCTCATATTTTGACTACCTATTAAATAGGACAACATCTCCATTTTTTTCTCTACTTGTACAGGATATGCTATTTGTTCAACTTTTTCGTTTAATCTCTCTTTTGTTTTTACCTCTATGATTTTTGGTTTTATAAGTATCTGATTTGATAGTTTTTTTACATTTGGTCCAAGAGTTGCTGAGCTAAGAATAGTTTGTTTTAGATTAGGAAGTGTTGCTATGATTTTTTCAATATCTTCAATAAATCCCATATCAAGCATTGTATCTGCTTCATCAAGTACAAGGGTGTCTACTTTTGTAAGATTTATCTTCCCTTGTTTCATAAGATCCATTAGTCTTCCCGTGGTAGCGATAACTATATTTTGCTTTTGTTCAAGAAGCTTTATCTGAGGTTTAATATTAGCTCCTCCGTAGATACATGTTGTTTTTACCTCTAAATATTTACCATAATCTTTTATAGTTGCTTCAAGTTGAAGTGCTAATTCTCTGGTTGGAGCTATGATAAGCTTCGTAAGCTGATCTTGTTTTGTTTTGTTTTTGTATATATCTTGAAGCATAGGAAGTGCAAAAGCGGCAGTTTTACCGGTACCTGTTTTTGCTATTGCTAAAAGATCCCGTCCCCTTAAAAGAATATCTATAGCTTCCTCTTGTATAGGGGTCGCTTTCTCATACCCTTTATCTTCACAAGCTTTTTGTATCTCTTCACATAGTCCTAGTTTTTTAAATGTCATTAATCGCTCCACTGTAATTTAAGTATTGCAATTATATCTAAAATGGTATTAAGTATATGAAATGTAATAAAAAGTTTAAATAATCACTACTTCTTCACTATTCAATAATATTATTTCTTTAATTAAGGAGATTTATGGATTGTGTACAAAATATATTAATAGTTGATGATGAAAAATCTAATATAGATATTTTAATAAACCTATTTAATAAAATAAAAACAGAAAACAAATATAATATTATTCCGGCACTATCAGGGGAAAAAGCTTTAAAAGCAGTAGAAAAAA
>JAYEMD010000030.1:0-5728 GCA_034717895.1 Campylobacterota bacterium
TAAGAGGATCACTAGAAGCACTTATCAGAGATAATGACTTCTTAAAACCGGTATTTACTCAAGAGTTTATAAATGCATACCAACATTATAAATTCGAAACACAAGTTTGGCCTGATGAATCTAGACCCACTGCGTTTGAGTTTAAGTCAACTTACTCTTGCTAGTTAAGTTAAGCTATATAAAAAAAGGGAAGGATTTTATCCTTGCCTTTTTTAGTTTATGATAGAAATACTTATTCCCCCTATAGTATATAACAAAAAAATCAATACCTACCGTTTTATCTGAGATTTAATAGATAAATTAACAATTTTATTAAGAGTTTTAACCACATTTTATTTAACTTGTTATAAAATTCAAACATATAATAAAAGGACGTTAAATGGATACACATAAGCCTAAAATATTGGTCATCGGTGATCTTATGATAGATCACTACTTATGGGGGAAAACCGAAAGAATCTCACCTGAGGCTCCTGTACAGATCATAGATGTACAAAAAGAGACCAATCTATTGGGCGGTGCAGGAAACCTTGTAAATAATCTTGTATCTTTAGGCTCAGATGTAACGGTGATCTCTGTTGTTGGTGATGATGATAATTCCAATGAGATGATAAAGATGTTTGAGAGTATTGATGTTGTCCATTTTTTAATATGTGATGAAAACAGAAAAACTACGAAAAAAAGCCGTATCATAGCTTCTGCACAACAAATAGTAAGATACGACCATGAAACAAAAGAGGATATATCCCCTGAAGCTGAAGCTATTATAATCAAGAAGCTTACAGAGTTTGTACATGAATTTGATATTGTTTTGATATCTGATTACGGCAAAGGTGTAATAACAGATACTTTAATGGGAAAAGTATTATTCCTTGCAAACGGGTCTGATATAAAAGTATTGGTTGACCCTAAGGGTGATAATTATACCAAATACCTAGGAGCATATCTTTTAACTCCAAATAAAAAAGAGGCAAGTATAGCTACGGGTATAGATATAAAAGATGATAATAGCTTAAAAGAAGCACTTAAAAAACTTCATAATACGGCATCCCTTCAAGTACCTATGATAACATTAAGTGAAGACGGTATTGCAATTATCAATAAAAACAACGAGGTTGTAAAAAAGCCTACGGTTGCAAGGGAAGTGTTTGATGTAACAGGGGCAGGGGATACTGTCTTAGCAAGCTTGGGGTATTGTATAGCACAAGATATGGATATAGAGGAAGCTATAGAGTTTGCAAACCTGGCAGCAGGTGTGGTTGTAGGAAAAATAGGTAGTGCAACAGCAACTATTGAAGAGATAGAGGAGTATAAAAGCTCACTACATAAAAGCTCAATAGAATCTCATATAAAAACATTTGAAGAGATTGAAAAAACAGTACAAAGACTAAGAAAACAAAATAAAAGAGTAGTATTTACAAACGGCTGTTTTGACATACTCCATAAAGGTCATGTACAGTATCTGGACAAAGCAAAATCATTTGGAGACGTACTTATTCTTGGACTTAACTCAGATGAGAGCGTAAGGGAATTAAAAGGACCGAACAGACCTATAAACAATGAAGATGACAGAGCATATATACTAGCTGCACTAGAGTCGGTGGATTATGTTGTAAAGTTCACGGAAGATACCCCTTATAAACTTATACAGCTTGTACAGCCCGATACTCTGGTAAAAGGGGGTGACTATGAGGGTAAAGAGGTAGTTGGAAGTGATATAGCAGGTGAAGTAAAGCTTGTACAGTTTGTAGACGGTAGAAGTACTACAAAAACTATAGAAAAGATACTTAAAATATGAATCTAAAGCCCCCTTTTATCTGGGATAAATATTCAGATCAGCCTTATCCAATTAAAGATAAAGTTTATAAAAAATCTATGAGAAAAAAGCATATGCGGGATTATCTCCCCCTTAGCTTTTCAAATCTTATAATGTTTCCATTTTCTATTGCAGTGATGAAACTGTTTAGTAAAAAAGAGCGTTTAGAGTTTAACAAAGAAGAGTTTTATGGAATAGGAGTTAATCTTGACAAGGGTGAAGCTCAGCAGGAACTTGTAGAGGAGCTTGGGGTTAAGTCGTTGATCATTAGAATCCCATTAAGTGATATACAAAATCTTGACAAATATTATATTTTTACAAAGAGTTTTGGCAATGACAAGAAGATCCTTTTAAATATAATGCAAGACAGAGAACATATAGATGATAAAGAGCTTTTAAAGTTACACATAACGGATATATTTAACACCTTTAAAGATATAACAAATGAATATCAGGTGGGTACAACCATAAATAGAACCAAATGGGGCTTTTTTTCTATTAAAGAATACTTAGAATTTTATAAGATTGTACAAGATATAAGGGAGGATAAGTTTTCTACACTAAAACTAATAGGTCCATCGGTGATAGATTTTGAATATCACTATACTATTAGGGCTTTATTTAACAATTTTGATATCTCATTTGATAAGCTCTCTGCACTATTGTATGTAGATAGAAGAGGATCACCTTACAATACCCAAATGGGTATTTTTGATACTAAAAATAAAGTTGATATGCTTTATGCGTTAACAAGACTTAGTCCCAAGATGAAAAGTGATGATATATATATCACTGAGGTAAACTGGCCTTTAAGCGGTACGGCACCCTATGCACCTACAAGTGAGGTTGAGTGTGTAGATGAAGAGACCTATTCAAAATATATGGTAGAGTATTTTGATATAGTAAAAAAGACAAATAAAGTATCAAAAGTATACTGGCACCAGCTTATAGCCCCGGGATACGGTCTTGTAGATAATAGAGACAAAGAGCTTAGAAAGATGCCTGCATTTTATGCTTTTAAAAAGATGATAGAGGATAATTGATGAAAAAGTTAGCTGTTTTAGTTTTATTACCGTTTTTTCTTTTTGCGGATATAACATCCAAAGAGATAATAAAAAAAGTTGAAGATAATCTAAACGGCGATTCAGCTTATATGAAAATATCAATGAGTGTTACTACTAAACGTGCAAAAAGAACTATGGTTATGGAGAGCTACTCCAAGGGTAAGGATAAAAGCTTTATAAAAGTTCTATACCCTAAAAAAGACAAGGGTATCACCTTTTTAAAGCTTGATAACACAATGTGGCAGTATGTACCCAAAATAGAGAGGATCATAAAGATACCGGCATCTATGATGCTTCAAAGCTGGATGGGAAGTGACTTTACAAATGACGACCTTGTAAAAGAAAGCTCCATAAGCGATGACTACACACACAAGATAGTTTCAAAGATAGATGATCTTTATAAAATAGAGCTTATCCCTACAGAAGACTCGGCAGTGGTTTGGGGAAAGATATATATGAATATCTCAAAACAGTATTACCTGCCGACAAGTGTAGAATATTTTGATGAAGACAATATACTTATAAGAGAACTACATTACAAAGATATAAAAAAACTAAACGACAGATATTACCCCACATATTGGGAGATGATCCCAAAAACTGAGGATAAAAAAGGTCATAAGACCACTATAAGTGTAAAAGAAGCAAATTTTAACATAGATATAAAAGAGTCATATTTTACAAAAAGAGCTTTGAAGAGATACTCAAAATAAAGTTTATTTATCTAAAGCTTTTTTAAAATTTCCCTTATATCTATCTGATAAAGCAGCTTGACTTAGAATATCGTTAATTAGTTTTTGATCTTTTGGAGGGGTGATTACATAGTAACTAAGCTGTTTAATTGTTATATCACTCACTCTTTTTTCTAGTAACATCTCATCATTTATATCCAAGATACCTTCATCTAAAACTCTTACATACCATCCTATGGCATGATTATCTATAATGTATCTGTTTACATCTTTACCAAATATAGCACCTATCTTCCAGCAAGGCTGTCTTGGCTGGGTTACTTCAACTCTTATATCCCCTATAGAGTAAATATCTCCCACACAGATATCATCTTCATCAAAAGTATCTATAAGGATGTTACTTCCTATTGCTAGTTTATCAAGCTCTTTACCGTACTGATCTTTAAATTTTGTAAAGTGTTTGATTGAGCCTATATGGATAGCCTTGTCTATTCCTCCATGGTATCTTTTATCAACTTGAACATCTGTAGATAAACCAAGATCAGATACCTCTATAAAGTTATAGAAGTTATCTTTTTTATAGGCACTTTGGAAGCTGCTATAACCCTCTTTATAAGTTTTTGAACTACCTGTACCTATGCTTATAATATTTGCTTCCATTGTTTTTACCTGCTTTTATTATTTAATCGAGATATAGATATCTATCTCATCCTCTTTTGAGTATTGTTCAAAGTCTGTTTTATAGGCTCTTTCATACTCACTATTATTTTTAAAGTAGCTCCATATCTCTTCCCATGTATCAGTTACTACGTCGGGAAGTTCACCCTCTTTTGTAAATAGAAGATATTTTTGGTTCTCTATTGCTATTGCATTTTTAGGTTTGCTTACCTCTACTCCGACTGTTACCTCATAGTCACCGTTTAGACCGTCTGTATAGTTTGAGTAAACTGCAAAAAGAGCTGTATTGTTTGCTTTATTGAAAGTTTTGCCGTAGATCTTGTCTGTATCATACTTTTCCCATAACGGTGCAATTTTTTGATTCTCTTCTGATCGTTCATTTTCGTTGTTTGTTGTAGTGCTTATACCTGAGATCATCAGGCTTTTTATATATTTTGTTTTCATTTTACTCTTTTGTTCGTTTTTGTGATTATACCTAAATAAATTCATATTAATTCAATAGTAAAGGTAAAAAACACTAAAATACCATATAAATTTTATAAGGATCATTTGGATGGGATTTTCACAGTTTAAACTTTCAACACTTTTAGAAGAGGGGTTGAAAAAAAATGGTTTCAAAGAGCCTACACCTATACAAACAAAGGTTATACCTTTAGTTTTAGAGTCCCGTGATATTATTGCAAAAGCACAAACGGGCAGCGGAAAGAGTGCAAGCTTTGTTCTGCCTATCCTTCAAACGTGGATTGAGGGGGAGTATAAAGGTAAGGCAAAGATAAGAACCTTGGTTATAACTCCCACAAGAGAGCTGGCACTACAAGTAGCAGATACGTTTAAGCTCTTTTCAACAAAACTTGAAAAGAAACCAAAAATAGTTACTACAATAGGTGGTATTGAGATATCCAAACAGCTAGATGCACTTCATAAGGGGTGTGATATATTAGTTGCAACTTCCGGAAGATTTCTTGATATATTAAGTAAAAAGCAGATCACTTTGGAGCACCTAAAGTTTTTTGTATTGGATGAAGCCGATAAGATGCTAGATCAGGGATTTGCCGAACAGCTGGATACAGTATTGGAAGCTTTACCTAAAAACAGACAAAACCTCCTTTTCTCTGCAACTTATCCACAAAGAATAGAAACTCTTGTATCAAAGATAACAAACAAGCCTATTCAAGTAACAATAGAGGATGAATCACAAACAGTAGAAAAGATAAACCAAAGAGCGATAAAAGTAAATAAAGAAAATAGAAACCCGCTTTTAAGAGAACTTCTAAAAACAAACTCTTGGGAAAAAGTATTGGTATTCGTCTCTACAAATAAAGCCGCCGACAACCTTGCAAACAAGTTTATAAAATACGGCTTCAATGCCGAGTCGTTCCACGGGCATTTGGACCAAGATGAGAGAAACTATACTTTGGAAGATTTTAAAAACAAAGATATCAATATACTCTTTAGCTCAGATATAGCAGCCCGAGGAC